>JANJTH010000906.1 GCA_024711205.1 Planctomycetota bacterium
CAGCGCGCGCCTGGCCCGGGCCCGTCGGCCCACTGCGGCCTGGCGCCCTCCCCGCCCGCGGGCGGGGCGGGCCCCGCCGCCGCGAGCGCGCGCAGCGCGGCGCGCGCGAGCCGGCCCCCGCGCGCGCGCGCCGACGCGAGCCCGCGCCTCACGACCGCCCGTAGCAGAGCAGCTCGCCCTCGGTCGCGACGAGGAGCAGCCGCTGCGGGCTCAGGCACGGGCCCGCCGTGAACCGGGCCCCCGGCTCGTGCACGACGCGCGCGTCGCGGTCCGCCCGGTACACGATCACCCGGTCGCCCTCGGCCACGAGCAGCCGGTCGTCGCCGGTCACGATCGCGCCGGCCGGCGGGGCCATGGGCACCCGCTCCCAGCTCGGCGCCCCGCTCGGGTCGAACCCGACCACGCGGCCCGGGGCGACGACGACGATCCGCCGGTCGAGCCCGAGGACGGGCGGGCGGCCGCAGTCGGCCATGTCGGGCGGCAGCGTCCGGAACACCGTCCGCTTGCCGTCGGGGGTCACGACCCACAGCGCGCGCTTCCCGTCGACGTCGACGACGAGGTGCGACCAGCCCTGGTCGTCGACGGACAGCGCGACCGGCGTGAAGTCGTCCGTGAACACCGCCGTCGGGCGGAGGTCCGCCCCCACGCGGGCCAGGTGGCCGGGGAGCGCGATCGCGAACGCCTCGCCGTCCGGCATGGGCGCGGCCAGCAGCGGCCCCCCCTCGACGAGGAGCGTCCCGAGCTCCTGCTGCGACAGCAGGTCGCCCGTGCCCCGATCCACCTCGACCGGGTCACCCAGCCCGAGCGCCTCGAGGTGGCTGCGCGGCGGCTCGTGCGAGTGGCCGTGCGGGTCCATGGGGACGCGCGTCGCCGCGAGCACGAGCCGACCGCCGCGCCGCCAGAGGAGCGGCCGGACCACCCCGTCGGCGCCGCGCGGGATCGTCCGCAGCCACGGCTGGCCGTCGGCGAGCTGGCGCACGGCGAGGACGCCGCCCTGCTCGACGACGAGGAACGTCCCGTCGGCGGGGTGGATCGCGGGCGGGCCGCCCACGACCCGCCCGCGCGCGAGCTCGTCCCCGTCCGGCGTGAGCAGGAGCCACCCCTGACCGGTCACGAGGATCCGGTCGTCGGTCGCGAGGATCGCCGTCGCGTCGACGCCGTCGAGCGGGCGCCGCCAGCGCAGCGCCCAGCCGGCCTCGTCGCCGAGCGGCGCGCGGACCCGCCCGTTGCGCGCGCACGACGCGTAGGCCGACGTCACGGCCCCCTCGGCGGGCGGCGTGGCGGCGACCGGCCGCGGCGGGGTCGACGCGACGGGCTTGATCGGCGCGCGCGGCGGGTCGAGCGCCTCGAAGTCGAGCATCGAGCGCTGGAGCTGGAACATGGGCTTCCTCTCGGGCTCGGGCGGCGCGGCCGGGCCGTCCTGGGCCGCGCCCCGGACGGCGAGGCACGCCCCCAGGATCGCCGCCGCGGAGGCCCGGCGCCAGACCGCGCCTCCGCGCGACGGCCGGGGCGAGCCGGCGCGCTCCGCCGTCGAACACCCCGCCCCCCCGCGCGCGCGGCGCAAGCTCACACCCGGTGGACGGCCGGGCTCGTCGTGATCACCTGCCGCACGAGCGGGAGCAGGTCGGCCTCGACGAGCTCGCCCGGCGCCTTGTAGATCCCGAGCATGGACGGGAACACGGTCGTGAACCACCGGCGCGCCTCGGCGGCGCCCGAGTAGTTCAGGCGCAGCTTGCGGTCCTTGCGCAGGTTCGCGTCGTAGTGGTCGCGCCGCGCCGCGGCGACCGTCTTGAGGCCCTCGACCTTCGGCTTGCGGAAGGTGATCGCGGCGCCCGGCGTCGCAACCGCGCCGGGCCCGGCGAGCCACGTGTCGCACGCGGTCACGAGCTCGACGAGCTTCGCGCGCCGCTCGTCGTGCCGCACGTGCGTGAGCGCGTGGTACTCGCCCAGCCTCGCGTCGATCGCCTGGAGGCTCGCGTCACGGGCCGCGCCGGGCCCCGTCGAGTCCGTGACCCAGTTCGCCTGGGTCGGCGGCTCGTCGGGCCAGGGGCCCGTCCCCCACTGCGGGCCCGGCGCGGCCGCGACGATCGCCGGGTCGAAGTCGACCTCGAGGTCCACGCCCATGTTCGTGGCGATCGTCGCGGGCGTGGGGGGCGAGGTCTCGCCGGCGTCCGGGACGTAGCCGTCGTCGAGGAAGCGCGGCGAGAAGTGGATCCGGCAGCGCGTGAAGGTCCAGCCGCCGATCGTCCCCGTCGCGTAGAACTTGTCGTTCAGCGCGGCGTGCACGCCCGCCCCGAGCTGCTCGAACAGGCCCTCGCGGAGCGTGCGCGTGTTGCCGACGTGCATCGCCGTCGGCGGCGCCGGGACGCGCGGCATGTTCTTGCCCTGCACGTTCACCGTGACCATGAGGATCCCGTCGTACGGCCCGCCCGCGAGGATCTGCTGGCTGTACTTGTCCTTGCCGAGCGCGTAGCAGTAGAGCGTGCACTTCCCGCGCCCGGCCGCGGCGTCGGCCTGCCACTCGACCTGCTGCGCGATCGGCCAGTGGGCGTGCGTGCGCGTCGCCTGCGCGTGCTGCGGCACCTTGTAGTCGTCGAAGGCGCCGAGCTTGACCTTGAAGGCCTTGCCCGTGACCCCGCGCGCCCACTCGGCCACGTGCCAGGCGTAGCGGTTCCGGCCCCGGCGGTTGCCGCACATCATGCTGGCGTCGTTGCTCTCCCACTGCACGGTCCGGCCGTCCGGCTCGAAGGCGTCGCCCGGGGTGTTGTAGTGGAAGCTGAGCAGGCCGTAGCTCGCGGCGCCCCAGCGCTCGTTGTACTCGTCGGGGAGCGAGCCGCCGTGGCCGGCCTCGTGCGCGGCCGTGAACCAGCCGACGCCACCCGCCACGGTGGTCTCGGTCGTGTAGTTCGTGAGCCCCATGTTGCCCACGCCCGAGAGCCCGCCCATGTTCGCGCGGGGCATGGCCTGGACGTTCATGCGGAACTGGCTGTGCGCGCTCGCGAGGCCCTGGAACACCCACACGACCCGCGCCTTGAGCTTGTCGGCCGCCTGCTGCGGCAGGAGCCAGGTCGGGTCCGGGTTCATGGCCCCAGCGCCTGACTCCTTGCCGTTCCAGCGGTTCTCGACCCCGGTCTGGAACTGCTCGACGTAGGCGATCTGCGAGACGGGGAGCGTGGGCGGGCTGACCGTGAAGTTCCAGAACAGCCGGAAGTAGCAGAGCGCGGTCATGACCTCCTGGTCGCCGTCGAGCCCGCAGCAGCGCAGGAGGACCTGGTCGTAGCGGCCCGTACCCTCATCGTTCGCGGGGTTGAACTTCTCCCGGTAGCGCACGGTGTGGCGCTGCTCGAAGTAGGGCTGGATCGAGAAGAACGGGTCGGTCGTCGGGCCGTCGGTCCGCGCGGGCCGCGCCTCGGCCCCGGCCGCGTTGAAGAACCCCGTCCCAGGCACCGGGTCCTGCGTCGCGGGGGCGACCCACGCGTTCGTGCCGTCGTCCCACCGCCACATCGAGAAGCCCGCGAACGGCTTCGTCACGTCGATCCAGCGCACGGCCGCGCGGGCGCCGACGACGCCCGCGTCGGCGAGCGGGAGGCGCTTGTTGAACACGTCGTAGAGGTTGCCGTTGCAGGCGACGAGGCGCGTCCAGTGCGGGTAGTCGGCCACGTAGTTGACCGCCATCGCGACCTTGCTGAGGCGGCCCAGGTTCCCCGCGGCGACCATCTCGGGGTTGTAGAGGCCCACCCCGGTCAGGAACCGCCGCGCCGCGGGCTGGGGCGCTTGCGGCTTGCCCGCGGGGGGCGCGGCCGCCGGCCCGGCGTTGGCTGGCACCGCGCCCGTGCTCCCGTCGAACGAGGCGTGGAACAGCGTGATCCGCCAGGTCGGGTCCCAGTGGAGCGGGTCCGCCGCGGGCTTGGCCGGGTCGAGCGGCGCGAGGGCCGCGTCGGTGAGCACGATGTCGTCGAGCGAGAACACGAGCGGCTTGGCCTTCGTCGTCGGCCGCGTCGCGACGTCCTCGAACGGCCCGTGCTTCCCGGCCGCGTCCTCGAGCCAGGCGAAGTAGCCGCGCGAGAGCCAGACCTTGGGCAGGTCGTAGTAGCGCATGCGGTCGGCGCTCGGCTTGTCGCGCACGTTCGCGTCGGTCAGGTTCACGAGCTTGCGCGTCCCGTTCGCGGCCGTGTGCACGAACGGGTGGTCCTCGGCGCGCTGGAGGCGCAGCGCCGTCGTGGCCTTGGGCTCGGGGACCGAGGCGGCGGCGGTCCCGTCGTCGGTGCCCTGCACGATCCAGGGGAGCGCGAGGTGCGCCTTCTTCGGGTCGGCGACCCCGACCGGCCAGAACGCGCGCGTCTTCGGCGCGTCGGACGCGTCCTTCGGCCCCGTGAGCGTGTCCCACCCCTCGACGACGGGCGGGAGCAGGTCGGCCCCGTCGCGCTCGGTGGGGAGGCTCACGGGCTCCGCCTCGCCGAGCACGCGGTCGAAGTAGACGAAGCGGAGGTGCTGCCACTTCGGGTCGAGGAGCAGCTTGAGCGGGGCGGCGGGCGCGCCGAGCGCCGTGTCGGCCTGGTCGAGCCGGTCGAGCGTCCCCGTGGCCTGCCAGGTCGGCGCATTGGGGGAGGTCCAGACCGACATGCGCGTCGTGAACTCGCCCGGCAGCAGGAAGACGAACCACCCGTCCTTCAGGTGCTGGTCGACCTCGGCCTTCGCGAGCTTCTTCGTCCTGGGCGTCTGGTCCGCCTTGTAGGCGACGTAGGTGTCGGCGTTCACGAGCTTGAGCCAGAGCGCCGGCTTCGAGCGGTCGGCGAGCAGCGTCAGCTTGCCGTCCGCCTCGAGGTCGACGTCGCTCCCCTCGCTCCCGGCGTAGGCCGCGCGGACCTTGAGCCCCTGCGGGAGCGGGATCGCCTTGGCGGGCGCCGGGTCGTCCGGGTCGAGGAACAGGAGCTGGAGCGCCACGCGCGAGCCCCGGACGTCGGTCTTCGCGCGCAGGGCCTCGGGCTGCTCGCCCAGGAACGCCTCGAAGTGGAGGAGCTGCCCGTGGTCCTCGGTGATCGACTCCGTGACCTGCTCGCCCGTGGCCGACAGGTCCTCGTAGGGCTCGGACGTCTCGTCCTTCTCCTGCCCGAGCCGCCACTTCGTCTGGCCCTGCGCCCCCGACGGCCAGCGCGCCGTGTCGACCGGGGCGTCGGCCGTGCCGAGGTCGAGCAGCGGGTCGGCGCCCGCGCGCTCGTAGATCACGGCGCCCCAGGTCTTCACCCGGAGCTCGACCGCGTCGCCCGGCTTGCACGGGTTCGGGGCGGCCTCGATCTCGCCCACGGCCGGCTCGGCGAGCGGGATCCCGAGGATCGTCTCGCCGTGCGTGTCCGTCGTCCCCGACCGCGGGCCCGACGTCCAGCGCTTCTCGAAGTAGAACTGCACCATGACCGGCGAGTCGGTCGACGGCGTGAAGTCGGAGAGCGAGAGCGTGAGCACGTTCTCGCCGTTCTTGACGAGCTGCTCGACCTTGGCGGGCGCCCCCTCGGTCGCGCCGGCCAGGAAGATCCGGGCCTCGGACACGTCGGCCTCGGGCGGCGGGCCCTCGCCCGACGCGGAGAGCTGGACCCGGTAGGGGATCTCGACCTGGTCCGCGGTGTAGTAGTAGGGGACGCTGCCAAAGCGGACGTTCGCCACGCGCGGTCCTCCTGGACCGTCGAAGGGTAGCACAAGCCCGGGCGGCTTCAGGCCGGTCTCGGGTCGTAAGTCGAGCGCCCACCAACCACCGACGGGGCCCGCGGCGGGCACGACCGGCGAGGGCCCCCGGCGCCGGCCGGACGCCTCCGGGGCTCGCCCCGCCGTGGCGCCGCGCCCGTCCCGCGCCGGCCCGACCGCGCGGCCGGGTCGCGGGCG
>JANJTH010000911.1 GCA_024711205.1 Planctomycetota bacterium
TCGATCGCCGCGCGGGCCGCCGCGCGCGCGCGCAGGACCTCGTCGGTGGGCGCGCCTTCCGGCGAGCCCGCGGCCGGCGCGTCCGCCCCCCGGTCGCCCCCGGGGGCCGCGCTCACGTCGGGCCCAGCAGGTCGACGAGCGCGCGGCCCACGCCCGGGCGCTCGAACGCGAAGCCCAGCGCGAGGAGCCGGCGCGGGACGGCCCGGCAGCTCGGGAGGAGCAGCGCGTCGGCGACCTCGCCCGTCGCGATCCGCAGCGCGAACGCCGGGACCGGGAAGAGCGCCGGCCGGTGCAGGAGCGTCGCCGCCTCGTCCACGAGGTCGGCCTGCCGCACGGGCTCGGGCGCCGTCAGGTTGAACGCGCCCGCGGCGTCGTCGCGCGCCGCGAGGAGCAGCAGCGCGCGCGCCAGGTCGTCGGCGTGGATCCAGGCCCACCACTGCGTGCCCGGCCCGAGCCGCCCGCCCACGCCCCAGCGGATCGGGCCGATCAGCTTGCGCCAGGCCGGCGCGTCGGGCGCGAGGACGAGCCCGATCCGGCACACGACGAGCCGCACGGCCGCGTCACCCGCCACCGCCTCACGCGCGGCCGCCTCCCAGCGCGCGCACACGTCGGCCAGGAAGTCGGCCCCCGCCGGCGCGTCCTCCCCGACCTCCGCCTCGCCGCGGTCGCCGTAGTAGCCCACGGCCGACGCCTGCAGCCACACGGCCGGCGGCCGCGCGCAGCGCGCCCGCGTGACCCCGAGCGCGCGCGTCGCGTCGAGCCGGCTCTCGAGGACGCGCCGCTTGTGCGCGGCGTCGAGCCGGCCCTCGCCGAGCGAGGCCCCGGCCAGGTTCACGACGACCCGGGCCCCGTCGAGCGCGGGCGCCGCCGCCGCCGCCGCCGCCGCGTCGCCGCGCGCGATCGCGGCGGGGTCCCAGGGGAACACCGCGACGTCGGCGGGGAGCCCGGGCGCCGTCCGCCCCCGGCTGAGCGCGCGCACGGCGAGGCCGGCCCGGCGCGCGTGGGCGACGAGGTGCCGCCCGACGACCCCGGTCGCCCCCGCGACCACGAGCGGCCCCGCGCCGGCGTGCGCGCCGGCCGACGCTCCCTCCACCCGGCCCCCCTTCCGCCCCCAGGGCGCGCCCGTCGCGGCGCGCCCCGCGCGCCTGCCCGGATCGAACCACGCCTGGCCCGCGGCCGCACGGGCGAGCGCGGGCGGCCGCGCGCGCGTGGTAGCCTGTCGCCCCGGAGGAAGGCATGGCCCGACACGGAGTTGGACTCCTCGCCCTCACGGGGGCGCTCCTCTGCGCCGCGCCCTCCCGGGCCGACGACGCCCGCTTCGAGGCCGCCGAGTGCCTGCTCGCCGCGGCCGAGCTGATCGCCGGCGGCGCCGCCCTCGACGAGGAGCTGTTCGCGCGCGGCTGGCCGACGAGCCCCGACTACCGGGCCGTCACGCGCGACCTGGCGGGCCAGGGCGTCGACGCCGTCGTCATGGCCTACCTGGGCTCGGGCTGCGGGCTCCCGCTCGGGTCGACCTCCTACCAGCGCGCCCGGCTCGAGCGGGCGCCGGGCGGCATGCCGTCCCCGGTCGCGCTCGTGCGCGCGGAGCTCGCGGCCTACCGCAACGCCGCGGGCGCGACGAGCCTCACGCTCCCGGGCACCTTCGAGCCGGTCGGGGTCCCGTTCCAGCGCGGGAAGGCCGAGCTCGAGCGCGCCTGGAGCCCCGACGACCTCGGGACCTGGCGCTGGCGCGAGGGCGCCCCGCCGCGGCACACCCTCGACGCGCTCGCCTTCGCCCTGCTCGCGGAGACGCGGTTCGCGCGGGCCAAGCTCGCGCACACGCGCGTCGAGGACCAGGGCGGGGGGCGCAAGGCGACGCTGCTCGGCCGCACCGGCCCCGAGGGCTTCTTCGGCCTCGTCGCGCTCCACGCGGCCTTCGCGAAGCTCGTCGAGCTGCCGCGCCTCGTCGTCGACGCCCGCGCCCAGAAGATCATGCCGGCCAACGAGCTCGGCCGGCTCGACGAGCTGCGCTACCACCTGCCCACCGCCTGGACGACCGAGGTCGGCGCGGCCGGCCTCGAGCACGCGGCGGTGGACGACGAGACGCGCGGCAAGACCTACCTGTTCGGGCAGGCCGGGCTGCTCCTCGCCCTCGCGGAGCTCGCGGACCTCTGCTACGCCGGCCCCAGGCCCGCGCGCGACCTCCTCGTCGCCGCGCGCGGCCCGACCCCCGGCCAGCTCGTCGCGTTCGAGGCCGGGCTCGCCGAGCAGGCGCTCGACGCGGCCCTGTTCGTGAGCCGCTCGCTGCGCACGCTCCACGTCAACGTCGTGCAGGGCCGGGCCATGTCCGTGGGCAGCCTCGAGCTCGGCGTGCGGGGCAACACGATCAGCCCGCGCGACGTGGGGCTGTACCTGCTCGCGCTCGACGCGTTCCGCGCGCTCAAGCTGCCCGACAAGCACCCGCGCACGGCCGAGCTCACGGACGAGCAGCGGAAGGCCGACACGCTGATCCGCTCGCTCGGCGCCTCGATCCGCGCCTGGGAGTCGGACGAGCCGGGGCTCTACGACATGTACTCGGTCGCCGACAACGGGCGGCAGGCGCCCACGAAGTCGGTCGGCGCGCAGGGCCTCGCCGTGCGGGGGCTGCTCGTGGCGCACCGGCACGCGGGGCAGCAGGGCGACGACGCGCCCTTCTTCGCCGCGGCGGAGCGGTCGCTGCGCTGGCTCGACCGCGAGCGGTGGGACCGGTCGACGCGCGCCTACGCGAACGCCGAGACGAAGGGGAAGGTCGCGGTCCTCGACGCGGTCGCGGTCCTCGGCGCGCTGCGCGCCATGGCGCTCGAGACGGGCGACGGCCGCTACCTGATGCGCTACCAGCAGTATCTCTCGAGCCTCGGGGCGGGCGGGCTCCTCCGCCCCGGGCAGGACCGCCGCGCGCCGGGGCTGGCCGCCGAGGTCGCGCTGCGGTCCGGCTCGAAGTAGCGGCGCGGTGGCCTCGCGCGCGGCGCGCTCGCCCCGGGCCGGCCCCCGCCTGCGGGGGGGGCGCGGCCCGTGATCTCGAGCGAGGAGATGGCGCTCCTGCGCCTCGCCATGCGACGGCGCCTCCTCCCCGCGCACGCGGTCCAGGAGGTCGTCGAGCGCAAGAAGTGGGACGCGCCCGACCGGCCGATCGCGGGGATCCTCCTCGACATGGGCGTCCTCGAGCCCGCGGCCGTCGAGGAGCTCGCGCGCGCGGTCGGGCTCGAGTCGGACGCCGCGGCCGCCCGCGGGGGCGGCAAGGGCCCGGGCGCGCCCGGCTCGGGCCCCGACAAGCAGGCCGCGGCGCCCGAGCGGCGCCACCGCGCCACGCAGATCGCGCGCGACCCGGCCGCCCGCGAGCCGCGCGACGGGGCGCTCCGCGGGCTGCCCGAGAAGATCGGCCCCTACCGGCTCGTGCGCCTGCTCGGCGCGGGCGCCATGGGCGCCGTCTACCACGCGCGCCACGAGGACCTCGAGCGCGACGTCGCGCTCAAGCTGCTCCAGAGCGAGGGCGCGCCCACCGCGCGCGCCGTGCAGCGCTTCCGCCGCGAGGCCCGCCTCGCGGCCCGCCTCGACCACCCGAACGTCGTGCGCGTCTACGAGGCGGGCCAGGACGGCGGCTACCACTACATCGCCATGGACATGGTCCGCGGCCGCTCGGTCGCGGAGCTGATCGCGCTGGGCGAGATCTCGGTGCGGCGCGCCGTCCACGTCATGCGGAAGACGGCCGAGGCGGTCGGCTACGCGCACGACCAGGGGGTGATCCACCGCGACCTGAAGCCCGCGAACATCCTCGTCGACGAGCGCTCGGGCGAGCCGCGCGTGACGGACTTCGGGCTCGCGGTCCTCGCCGAGCCCGACGAGGACGACAAGCTGACGCGCACGGGCGCGGCCGTGGGCACGCCGGCCTACATGGCCCCCGAGCAGGTCCGCGGGCAGCTCGACCGGATCGACGCGCGGACCGACGTCTACGCGCTCGGCGCGACGCTCTACGAGATGCTCACCGGGAGCCCGCCCTTCGACGCGGCGACCTTCCTCGAGCTCGCGAAGCGGATCTGCGACCAGGAGCCGGTCTCGCCGCGGCGACGCAACCCGACGGTCCCGCTCGACGTCGAGACGGTGTGCCTCAAGGCGCTCGAGAAGAGCCCCGACGAGCGCTACCCGACGGCCCACGCGTTCGCGCACGACCTGGCCGCGTTCCTCGACGACGGGCCGATCGTGGCCCAGCGCCCGTCGGCGGCCGAGCGCACCAGGCGGTGGGTCCGGCGCAACCGCGGGCTCGCGGCGGGCGCGGCGGGGCTCCTGTGCGTGGCGCTCGCCGGGCTCGTGCTCTGGCTCCGCCTGCCCGGCACGATCGAGCTCGCGACCGACCCCGCGGGCGCGGTCGTGCTCGTCGACGGGCGCGAGCTGCGCGACGCGCGCGGCGAGCTGCTCACGACCCCGCGCGACGGCGTGCTGCGCTTCCAGGTCCCGGCCGGGCGCCACCAGCTCGGGTTCCGCCTCCAGGGCTACCTCGAGCGGGCGCTCGGCGTCGACGACGTCGAGGTCGGCCACGGGGGCACGCTCCGGCTCACGGCGAGCCTCGTCTCGGCGAAGGGCCTCCTGCGGGTCGAGACGCGCCCGTCCGTCGACGCGCCCGTGCAGGTCCTCGACGCGGAGGGGATCGTGCGCCGCGACAAGCGCACGCCGCTCGTCGACGCGATCGAGGCCGGGACCTACCGGGTCGTCGTGGGCGCCACGGGCGGCTACCGCAAGCCGGCCGAGGTGCGCGTCGTCGTCCTCCCGGGCGGCGTCGAGGCGGAGGTCACGGTCCCGCTCGAGCTCGACCGCGGGCAGCTCGAGGTCGAGGCCGAGCCGGACAACGTCGTCGTGCGGACCGCGCGCGACCCCCACGCGGAGCTGGCCCCGGTGCGGCTGCCCGGGTCGGGGCGGCACACGGTCACGCTGACGAAGCTGGGGCACCTCCCGCGGCGGCTCGAGGTCGACGTCCCCGAGGGGGCGCGGGTCGCGCGGCGGGCCACGCTCGTCCCGCTCGCGGCCGGGCGCTGGCCGCTCGAGGGCCGGCTCGTGGGCGCGCCGCTCGTGCGCGACGTGGACGGCGACGGGGCGCCCGACCTCGTGACGCTCGAGGCGACCGGCGACGGGCGCTGGCTGACCGTCTACCCGGGCCTCGGCGGCGCGCCGGCCCGGGCGCGGGTCCGCCCCGACGCGAGCCGGCTCGTCGAGTGCGAGGACCTCGACGGCGACGGCGTGCTCGACCCGATCGTCGGCGCCCCGGGCCGCGTCGAGGTCCGCCACGGCCGCACCGGGCGGCCGATCGCGCAGGCGCCCGTCGACGGCGGGGCGGTCGCGCTCCACCGGCCCGCGCGCGGGCCCGCGCGGCTCGTGCTGCTCGAGCGCGGCGAGCGCCTGCGCGCGGTCCCGCTCGGGCCCGA
>JANJTH010000926.1 GCA_024711205.1 Planctomycetota bacterium
CGCGGTCGGCCCTACTTCGCGGCGGGCTTCTTCGCGGCGGCGGGCTTCTTCGCGGCGGCGGGCTTCTTCGCGGCGGCGGGCTTCTTCGCGGCGGCGGGCTTCTTCGCGGCGGCGGGCTTCTTCGCGGCGGCGGGCTTCTTCGCGGCGGCGGGCTTCTTCTTCGCCGCGGCGGGCGACTGCCCGGTGACCGCGGCGAGGACCTCGTCGGCGTGGCCCGCGACCTTCACCTTGTGCCAGGCGCGCGCCACCGCGCCCTGCTCGTCGATCAGGAAGGTCGAGCGGACGATCCCCATGAACTTGCGCCCGTAGAGCGACTTCTCGGCCCACACGCCGTAGGCCTTCGCGACGGCCTGGTCGGTGTCGGCGAGGAGCGAGAAGGGGAGCCCCTCCTTCTCCGCGAACTTCGCGTGGCGGGCCGCGGGGTCGGGGCTCACGCCGAGGACGACCGCGCCGGCCGCGACGAGGCGCGCGTGGCGGTCGCGGAAGTCGCAGGCCTCCTGCGTGCAGCCCGACGTCATGTCCTTGGGGTAGAAGTACAGGACGACCTTGCGGCCGCGCAGCGCGCGGAGCGACACCCGCGCCCCGTGCTGGTCCTCGACCGCGAAGTCCGGCGCCGTCGCGCCCTCGTCGAGCATGGCTCCTCCTCGGCCGGTCCCGCCGGCCCGAGGGTCAGGCTTACCGGCTCGCTCGCCGTGTGGCAACCGCGCGGGTGGACGGCCGCCCCGGGGCCCGCCGCGCCCTCGCCCCGGGTCCGTCGCGCCCGCGCGCGCCAACGCGTCGGCCTCGACCGACCGGGCTCCGCGCGGGCCGCGGGAGCCCGGTCCTACTGCCGGGCCAGCTCGTCGGCGCGCCGCCGGTCGTCCTCGACGCCAGGGAGGCCCATGCGGAACCGCACGTCGGCGCGCAGGGCGAGCAGGTCCGCGAGGAGCTGCCTCCCGCGCGCGCCGGGGTCCGCGCCGAGCGCGCCCTCCGAGGAGCGGATCGCCTCGTCGCAGCGCTCGAGCGCCCGCGGGAGGTCGTCCGCCGCGGCCGCCGCCCGGGCCTGCGCGAGGAGGTCGTGCCCCCGCGTGAGCCGCAGCTCGCGCCGGACCTCCGACAGCTCGTCCTGGCTGGTCTCGAGCGTCGCCCGCATCGCCTCGAGCTGGAGCGACATCCAGGCGGCCGCGGCGAACCCCGCCGCGCCGACCCCGACCGCCGCGATCAGCGCGGCCGCGCCGACGCCGCGCGCGCCGCCGGGCTCCCGCGACGGCGGGCCCTCGACGGGCGGCCCGGGGAGCGGGGCGACGTGGGCGGCGAGCCAGCGGCGCAGGTCCGCGACCGCCTCGCCCGTCGCGGCGTAGCGCGCGGCGCGCGGCGCGATCATGCGGCCCACGATCCGCGCGAGCTCCGGGTCGAGGTCGGGGAGCCGCTCGGTGATCGGGCGCGGCGGCTCCTTCATGATCCGCTCGAGGAAGCGCCGGGTGTCGTCGTCGTAGTAGGGCAGGCAGCCCGGCCCCGCCAGGACCTCGTAGAGGACCACGCCGAGCGAGTAGAGGTCGCACCGCTCGTCGTAGGCGGCGCCCTCGACGTACTCGGGCGCCATGTAGGGGATGCTCCCCAGCAGGTCCTCCTCGTCGTCGCGGTCGAGGCGCTGCGTGATCCGCTTGGCGATCCCCCAGTCGACCAGGAAGGGGACCCCGTCCGGATCGATGATGATGTTCGCGGGCTTCAGGTCGCGGTGGACGACGCTGTGCCGGTGCGCGTACTCGAGGGCCTCGGCGATCGGGAGCACGACCTCGACGGCGCGCACCGGCGTGAGGCGCTCGCGGAGCGCGATCCGGTCGAGGGCGAGGCCCTCGATGAACTGCATCGTGAAGTACTCGATCCCGTCGTGGGTCCCGACCTCGTGGACGGCCACGATGTTCGGGTGGCGCAGCCCCGCCACGGCCTGGGCCTCGCCGCGGAACCGCTCGGCCGCGCCCGGCTTGGCGAGCTCCTCCTGGCGCAGGGTCTTCAGCGCGACCGTCCGCTCGAGGTCGAGCTGGCGCGCCTTGTAGATGATCCCCATGCCGCCGCGCGCGATCTCGCCCAGGATCTGGTACTTCCCGAGGATCCGCAGTGAGCGGATCCTGGCCGTGTTCGAGTCGACGTCGCGCTCGCGCAGGCGGACGGTCGTGCTGCCCGACTGCCCCTCGAGCTGGTCCTGGACGGTGACGTCGGCCAGGTGCTGGACGGGGCGGAGCTCGCCGCGGCACTTCGTGCAGGGGAGCCCGCGCTGCGGGCTCCACCCACGGACGTTGTAGCGGGCGCCGCACGCCTCGCACTCGACGACCCGGATCGCCTGGGCCTCGAGGACCTCCTGGACCTGCTCCGGGGTGAGGAACCCCTGCTCGACCAGGATGTGCCCGAGGCGCGCGAAGTCGCCGCGCCTGCTGCGCTCGCGCTGGACCTCGAGCGCGCGGTCGAGCTGGCGGGCCGTGAGCAGGCCCATGTCGAGCAGGACCTGCCCGAAGCTCGGGGGGGGCGCGTCCCCGGCGGGCGCGGGCGGCGAGGGCGCGGGGTCCCCGGAGGCCGGCGGCCGTTCGAGCGAGGCGGTGGGCGCCGGGTCCTGGGTCGACATCGCCCGGCAGGATAGCCGCGCAGGCGGGCCCGCGCCCGCCGCGCCGCGAAGGCCCGCGTCCGCCCCGCCGGGCGCCCGCTACTCGGCCTCGGCGCGGGCGAGGCGCTTGCGGGTCTTGAAGTCGAGCTGGCGCTTCCGCATCCGGATGTGGCTCGGGGTGACCTCGACGAGCTCGTCGTCGGCGATGTAGGCGAGCGCCTCCTCGACGCCGAACTTGCGGGCGGTCTGGAGCACGGTCTTGCGCTCGGCCGTGGCCGAGCGGATGTTCGTGAGCGCCCGCTTGCGGCACACGTTCACCTCGATGTCGTCGGGGCGGCGGTTCTCGCCCACGATCTGCCCGACGTAGACCTCGTCGCCGGGCTCGACGAAGAGCTGCCCGCGCGCCTCGAGCGCCTCGACCGCGTAGGCGGTCACGCGCCCCGTCTCCATCGAGACGAGCACGCCGCTCTGCCGGTCCGGGATCGGGCCGCGCCACGGCCCGTACTCGCGGAGCTGGTGCGTGAAGTTCGCCTCGCCCGCGGTCGCGGTGAGGATCCGCGAGCGGATGCCGATCAGGCCGCGCGACGGGATCACGAACTCGAGGCGGGCCTGGTCCCCGCGCTGCGAGCGCCCGACCATCTCGCCCCGGCGGCCGCCCAGGATCTCGATCACCTTGCCCGCGTACTGCTCGGCGACGTCGACCACGCAGTCCTCGATCGGCTCGAGGCGCTCGCCGTCGGGCCCGCGCTGCTCGATCACGCGGGGCCGCGCCACGGCGAGCTCGTAGCCCTCGCGGCGCATCTCCTCGACGAGGATCCCGAGGTGGAGGATCCCGCGGCCCTTGACCTCGAAGGCGTCGGCGGTGTCGGTCTCCTCGACCTTGAGCGCGACGTTCGCGCGCGCCTCGCGCATGAGGCGCTCGCGGAGCTGGCGCGAGGTCACCTTGTCGCCGTCGCGCCCGCGGAACGGCGAGTCCGTCGCGATGAACCGCATGGACACGGTCGGCGGCTCGATCCGCACGCGCGGCAGCGGGTCGAGGTGCTCGGGGTCGCAGACGGTGTCGCCGATCTCGGCCTCGTCGAGGCCGGCCACGAACACGAGGTCGCCGGCGCCGACCTCGCTCACCTCCTGGCGCTCGAGCCCCTGATACTGGAACAGCTTGCGGATCTCGGCCGAGACCGTCTTGCCGTCCGCGCGGATGGTCGTGGTGCGCTGGCCCACGGCCAGGCGCCCGCGCGCGACGCGGCCGAGCGCGAGCCGGCCCACGTAGTCGTCCCAGTCGCACTGGGCGATCGCCATCTGGAGCGGGCCCTCGAGGTCGGCCTTGGGCGGCGGCACGTGCTCGACGATCACGTCGAGGAGCGCCCGGACGTCGGTCGACGCGCGGCACTCCTCGAGGGTCCGGCCGGCCTTGTTGTCGCGCGCGGCGCAGTAGACGAGGGGGGAGTCGAGGAGCGCCTCGGGGGCGCCCAGGTCGATCAGGAGGCCCATGACCTCGTCGTGGATCTCCTCGGTCCGCGCGTCCTTGCGGTCGACCTTGTTCACGACGATCACGAGCGCCAGGCCGTGCTCGAGCGCCTTGCGGAGCACGAACCGGGTCTGGGGCATGGGGCCGTCGTGGGCGCACACGACGAGCAGGGCCGCGTCGGCCATGCGGAGCACGCGCTCGACCTCGCCCCCGAAGTCGGCGTGGCCGGGCGTGTCGATCACGTTGATCCGATGGTCACGCCAGGTCACGGCGCAGGCCTTCGAGAAGATCGTGATCCCGCGCTCGCGCTCGAGGTCGTGGCGGTCCATGACGCAGGTCGTCACGGCCTGGTTCTCGCGGAACACCCTCGCGTCGCGCAGCAGCGCGTCGACGAGCGAGGTCTTGCCGTGGTCTACGTGCGCGATGATCGCGACGTTCCGGATCTGGGACGGGTGCATTCCCGGATCCTAACCGCGTCACAGATCGTCGAGGAGCATGGCCACGAACGGCGACCCGTCCGCGCGCAAGCGCATGGGCTTCAAGTCATTGTCGCGTCGTGACTCCGGGGTATACTCCGCGCGTGCAAGAAGCGCACGACGGGGAGCGTCCTTCCCCACGGCGGTGGCCCGGGCAGGGCCGCCCCAGGAGACATGCGATGCAAGTCCCTTCCTCCAAGCGTCGCCGCGGCGCCACGCTGCTCGTTTCGCTCGGGATCCTGACCCTGCTCTCCGTGTTCGCGATCGCGTTCGTCCGGCTCGTCAGCTTCGAGCGCGTCGCGTCGGCGAACTACGTCGACGGCGTGCGCGCCCGGATGCTCGCGCGCGCGGGGATCGAGCGCGCGACGATCGAGCTGCGCGAGCTCGCCACGCAGCGCCACTTCTCGCAGCCGACCGACCCGTGGCGGTTCCGCTACACCTCGCCGGACACGAGCCCGGCGAACCTGATCACGACGACCTCGCCGTCCTACCGGATGACCGACCCGACGGTGACCTACCGCGGCCAGCCGCTCGCCTACTCGGGCAACCTCGGCGCGAGCTACCAGAACGGTCGGGACGTCTACAAGCTCAAGGTGATCGACGCCGCGAGCCAGTTCAACGTGAACCACCCGGACCGCATGGCGACGGCGCGCGCGCTCGCGACGATCCTCCAGATGTGCGGTGAGCTCGACAGCTCGTTCCCCGTCACGAACCAGGCGCGGGCGCGGGAGCTGGCGCTGGCCGTCGTGAACCGCCGCCCCGCCACGCGCGGCTTCGACATGACGACCCGCGTGCTCGACGCGCTCGTGGCGGCGGACGAGGCCAACGAGCCCAAGTGGCGCGAGGTGTGGTCGCAGCCGAGCGGCGGCGGCGGGTCCTTGACCGCGGGTGGCCGGCCCCCGCTCCGCGACATGCTCACGGTGAAGAGCTGGGTCGACCCGTCCGTGATCCGCCCGTGGCGGCTCGCCGAGCTCCCGCTCGGGTCGACCTCGATGGGGTCGGCGACGATCGTCGGCGTCCGGGATCTCCCGCCCATGCCGCGGTCCCCGGTCAACCTGAACACGGCCACCTACCCCGTGCTCGTGGCCCTCTTCCACGGGCTCCGGTCCGTCGGCAACAACGGGACGTACGAGATCGACCTCCAGACCGCGAAGAACCTGGCGCAGGCGATCCGGGTGCGCGTCAACGACGCGGGGACCGGCGCCGGTCCGTTCCGCACCTGGGCCGAGTTCGAGACCTGGCTGGACGCGCAGGCGATCTTCGCGGGCGCCGCCCCGATCCACGACCCGACGACGACGGACTTCCCGGGCGGGAGCTGGGTGGCCGCCTCGGGCCTGATCCGTACGCGGGTCAACAACAACAGGCAGGGTTGCCGTGACCTGATCAAGGCCATGCTCAATCCGAACACGATCATCAACAAGTACGGGCTCCTCGCGAACCATGGCGGCTCGCGGCACCCGAACTTCCGGCTCCCCCGCCTCGTCGACAAGTCGGACCTCACGCAGATCACGACCGAGGGCTGCTTCGACGCCATGGGCGTCTACGAGGTCACGGCGGCCGGGCTCGTCCTCGCGCCGAGCGCCCGCGCCCAGAACAGCACGCACGAGGTCGTCGCCGCCCAGACGGAGCAGGTGGTCGTCAAGCTCTACGACGTGTTCCGCATCACGACGCAGGCTGATTTCGAGGCGAACCGGGCGCTCATGGCGACGGGCGACTTCCTCGACGCGCTCGACCGCAACTGGCAGTACGACACCTCGGGCGGCGGCGCGGTCCGGGCCCCGTTCGGCCTGAACCGCCCGGCCTTCGAGGGCTTCGTCGGCTGGCCCGGCGTCCTCAGCTACCCGAACTACTCGCTCCGGCGCTCGCTCGCGGCGTTCTACCCGCCCGAGTCGACCTTTCCCCCGGCCATGTGGGACGGCCACCTCGAGCTCTCGAACCTGATCGCGCACAACCAGATCCGGGACTGGGACTTCGTCGTGGGGTTCGCCCGCGGGAGCTTCCAGGCGTTCAAGGTGCGCGCCTGGTGGGACCCGAAGGACCAGAACCCCTTCCCGGACCCGAACGAGCCCAACGAGACGAAGCGGATCAACAACCCGGCCGCGGGCAAGGAGCTCACGCCCACGCACGGGATCACGAACGTCACCGACCTCGCGACCCCGCGCGGGATCATGCCGGACCTCAACGGCAAGGAGAGCCTGCGCGCCGAGCTCCTCGACGCGAACCCCGGCCTCGCCGCCACCTCTCCGGCCTTCTTCTTCGACGGCTCCGCCTTGACGAACAACGGCGTGATGATCCACCCCGAGCGCGACCGCGTCGGTGGTGGCTCCACCCGCGCTCCGGGCCTCGTGTACCACGGCGACAACTTGAACCTGAACAACGGGTTCTCGGTCCAGTTCTGGCACATGCCCACCGAGGACCCCACCAAGCTGGCGACGGAGGAGACGCTCTTCTCTTGGGCCGGCGGCAAGGGGCTGGGTTCGGACCCCATGGTCCCCCCCTCCAACCGTGACGTCGGCTTCAAGGTGGTCAAGCGCAACCTCGGCGGGGTGATCGAGGTCCGGCTGCGGAAGCTCCCCGTCGGGAGCACCTGGCTCAAGGGCGTCGAGCCGTCGATCGACGTGACCCCCAACAAGGGCACGGCCGTCCCCGATCCGCTCAACCCCGAGTGGCTGCCCGGGAGCTGGCACTGGATCGTCGTGAACGCCGGGCCCTACGCCCCGACGACCTCCGACGTGAGCCAGCGGTTCTCCCTGCAGATCGACCGCAAGTCGGCGGCGAACGCCATGTATCTGGACGTACCGAGCAACGACCCGCCCTACGGCGAGGCCCACGCCTACATGTTCATCTGGACGGGCGGCCCGCCGTGGTCGCTCCGCGAGACGACGATCTCGTTCTCGAACTGGAACGTGTCGGGCCTGACCGCCTACCGGTCGGATCGGCTCCTCGGCGACTGGTTCCACTGCGACGAGGGCGTCACGGTCGAGGTGGAGCAGCACGAGGAGGTCCACGCGAGCGCGATCGCGTACGACGCGGACAGCGGGGACTACGTGGTCGCGGACGGGACGACGATCCCGCCCTTCCCGCCCGGGTCGTTCGACCACGAGATGATCCTCCGGTTCAACGGGCAGCAGCCGAGCGGCGGCCAGGGCCAGGGCCAGGGCCAGGGTCAGGGCCAGGGCCAGGGCCAGGGCAGCGGCGGCTCGGGTGGTGGCGGGAACACGACCTGGAACCAGCCCATGTCGAACACGGGCGGGTCGGACGGGATCTTCGGCTGGACCTACAGCTTCGGCGAGAACGACATGGGGCCGGACAAGCAGCCGGGCACGAGCGACGACCCGACGATCTCGCTCGTCCGGCGCTGGAAGACCTCGTCCACCGGCACCGGGTCGTGCACCTGCTGCGGCGGCTGCAACCACTGCTTCGACGGCAAGGGGATCAATTTCCGCTGGAACACGAGCTCGGGGCAGCCGGGCGGCACGAAGTGCGGCGTCCGCTGGAAGAGCTCCGTGAGCCACGGCGGCCGCATGCCGTCCCCCGACCCGATCCCCGTCCAGATGGTCTGTGACCAGTGCAACGGCTGCGAGGCCTGCGACGTCGACGGCCCGCTCTACTGGGGCGGCGACCCCGGCGCCTCGAACCTGACCTCGGGCGGGACCTCGATCGCCGCGCCGCTCAAGGCGACCATGGCGCGCGGGCTGTTCGACAACCTCGTGATCAAGGGCAACACCTCGCGCCGCACCGACTGGCCGGGCGCCGTGGCAGGGACCTTCCAGGACCGCTTCTTCGAGTCGAACCTCTCGATCGCGGCGAGCACGGCGCAGCTCGGCGGCCAGCAGGGCTACGGCGCGACCTATCGCCGGGTCCTGGCCGAGCTCCAGGGCACGCGCGCGCGCCTCGGGACCTTGAGCTGGACGGCCTACCGCTCGACGGACGGGTCGCTCGAGTTCGGGCTGCGCCTGCGCCGCCTCCCAGGCGGGAACGGCACCCGGCACTACTTCGACCCGAACCAGCGTGACATTCACACGCTCGGCGCGGACATCGGCGCGCCCTACACGGGCCCGCTCGAGATCGGCGGGGTCGGGGGGACGGGGACGATCGGGCTCTCCTTCCGGGCCGACGAGCCGTTCGACGCCTCGTCGGACCCGACGGCGCCGACCGGCTCGCCCTACCCGCGTCAGCAGCTCCTCCTCACGGCGGAGCTCACGCGGCTCGGCGCCTCCCGCAACGACACCTCGGGCGGCCTCCCGTCCATGATCCTCGAGACGCCGGTGCTCGAGGACGTCACGCTGACCTTGATCGGTCCGCCGCAGCTGCTCTACGCCGAGGGGGGGGTCGAGGAATGAGGTCCGTCGCTGCCTGCGTCTTCGCGTTGCTCGCGCTCGCCCCGCTCGAGCGGGCTCGGTCCGAGGACCCGGCCAGCACCCTCCGGTTCGTGCTCGAGAACCGGGAGGGCGGCGGCTACATGCACGTGAGCGGGGACACGCCGAACTTGCCCGACGGCGTGTTCCTCCACGTGAGCTTGACGGTCAAGGACAAGCGCCCCGAGATCGAGGCGGCCTTCCTCCGGGCCGGGGTCGTCAAGGGCCGCTACGCGGCCGAGAAGTCCTGGGACACGCAGCAGCTCGCGCCGCTCGAGTACGAGGTCCGGGTGCTCCTCGTCATGGAGTCCCAGCCGCTGGGGCTCCGCCGCATGCTCTCACGTGAGTTCGGCTGGTCGGGCGAGCACGTCGAGACCGTCGCGCGGCGCTCGGCCTCGATCGGGACGCCGGAGCAGCAGGCGGAGTTCGCGCGGCAGTCGCTCCTGCTCGCCAAGCGTCAGGTCGAGCTCACCCGGGAGATCCAGCAGGGGTTCGCGGCCGTGCTCGCGGGTCCGCCCGCCGAGGCCGAGGAGAAGCTGGGCCCGTTGACCCAGCGCGCGGGCGAGCACTATCAGCAGCTCCGCGAGCACCTCGACAAGCACCCGGTGTGGGGGGAGGCGGCGATCCTCGACGGGATCGGCTCGCTGTCTCGCCAGCTCATGGGCGCGCTGATCGACGCCACGGGCGGGGACCTCGACGGGGGGCGCCGCGAGTCGGCGTCGATCGACGACGGGCTCACGCTCCTCTACAAGCAGATCCTGGGCAGGCTCCCGGCCCGACCGGAGGAGAAGAAGTGAACTTCGCCCGCGTCGCCAGCGCCCTGACGGCGCTCTGCCTCGTCGCCGGCCTCACCGGGCCCGCCGCCTTCGGCTGAACGAACATCTACGGCATTCCGGGTGAATGCCAGCTCAGCACGTTCGTCTGCTCGACGGAGCGGGACGAGAAGAAGCGCCCCGAGCCGCGGCAGGTCTCGTCCGTCATGATGATGGGCAACTGGACCTTCCACGCCTACGTCATGGCGCCGGACGGGAAGTCGAACATCATTCACCTCCACGACGGCATGGAGGTGATCCGCGGGAACCAGCGGATCAAGCTCACGGGCTGGGAGATCCCCTACAACCCGCGTGACCTCATGTGGCACCCCGACTGCAAGCAGGTCGCAATGTGGGCGCCGGTGACGAAGGAGGAGCCGCGCCGCGCGATCGCGCTCATGGACGTGACGCGGTTGAGCCCGAGCTACCGGCCGGAGGACCCGCCGCCCTACAAGGTGATCTACCGCTCGACCGAGCAGCGCTCGCCGTTCGGGTTCGAGTGGTCGCCCCAGGGCGACGCGCTGTTCGTCGTCGAGAGCGTCTACGAGCCCGAGACGTCGACCTACTTCGGCGAGATCGTCCGGGTCGACCTGAGCCGGCCGGACAAGCCGCGCACGATCGTCCGGCTCCCGGGGCACATCGACTTCTTCATGCCGCCGGTCTCCCGCTTCGAACGTGGGGAGGGCCCGAGCCCGCGCCCGTACTTCCTGATCTTCGGGCACCGCGAGGGGCTGTTCTACGTGGACCCGGAGGGGAAGCAGGCCCGGCGGGTCTCCGAGATCCCGGCCGTGGGGCTCCACAACGTCGAGTGGAACCCCCGCGAGGACAAGAACGAGGTGACGCTGTTCTTCCGCCGCCCGGTCGTGTCCTCGGACGGACGGACGTTCGCCGGGGTGTGGGTCGTCGACATCGGCGCCTTCGAGAAGCAGGGTGACGCGGCGCTCCGCAGCCTCTACGACGGGCGGGACATCCACACCCTCTGGTACTCGCCCCGCGGGACCTACATCACCTGGGCCTCGCCGAACGCGGTGTGGTTCCAGCCGCCGAGCGCGAAGGAGGACCAGATCGTGCGGATCGACCCGCCGGCGCCCGGGCTCGGCGAGGTGAAGGGCGCGACGTGGAGCGACGACGAGTCGCGGCTCGCGCTGACGATCGGCAACACGGTCTTCGTCTACGTCCTCGCGACGAAGGACATCTACCAGGTCGCCTCGTTCGGGGAGACCTCGTCCCACTTCTGCGCGGAGCCCCGGTGGGTCGGCAACGACCTCTTCCTCTCCGTGTTCGAGGACGCCGGGGCCCAGCGGAAGAAGCCCGGGACCCGGCAGCTCCGCTTCGGCAAGCCGAAGCCGAAGCCCGAGTCCGGCGAGGCGCCGGACGGGCAGTGAGCCGAGTGCCCGGACGCCGCCCCAGGTCAGGAGGACCGGAGATGCCCCCTCGCAAGAGCTCCCGCCGCGCCGCGCTCACGCTCGTCGAGCTGCTGGTCGCGATCGTCCTCAGCGCCATGCTGATCGGCGTGATCACGTTCGTCTGGCTGCAGTCGAACCGGATCTTCATGACCACGATGAACAACGTGGAGGCGTACCAGCGGCTCCGGACGGTCCTCGACATGTTCGAGCGGGACCTCTCGAACATGAACCGGACCGTCGAGATGGACTACTTCACGGACACGAACGCCAACGGCCGCTACGACGAGGGCCTGGACGGGCCGGCGCTGATCGCCGGGGCGAACTACCGCGCGCCACGCGACGCCGCCGACCCGCTCGTGCGCGCCGGCCTGCCCGAGTTCTGCGAGGAGGGCAACGGCGGCTTCTCGGCGCGCCCGTTCTTCTTCGCGCCCACGATCCTCTCGCCCCCGCCCTACACGATCGAGGGCGAGGGGTACCTCGAGGGCAGGGCCTACTGGCGGGACGAGATCCTCGCCCAGTGCGGCGTCTCCCAGCAGGGCGCGAGCCGGCCCGCCCTGGTGCACTACCGGCTCGTCCCCTGGGGCACCCGCTCCGCGCTCCGGCGCCGGATCTGGCTGGCGGACGCGAACGGGCAGCCGACGGCCGGGGGGGACCAGACGGCGATCCTGGCCCACGACCTGCTCGACCTGAAGTTCGGGTTCTACTTCCAGCCCGCGACCGCCGCGACCGGGATCACGGGGTCGGCGTTCGGGCCCTGGTACCACGTCGGGCTCGACATGGACGGCGGGGGCTCGTCGACCCAGGCGCAGGACCTGTTCGCGACGGACCGGGATCGCGGCCTCGCGAGCGCCCGGGACGCGACCCAGGGGATCTCGACGCAGCACCTGAACCAGTTCGGCGGCGACAACGCGATCAGCTTCGTCTACGAGGGCTTCGCGCGGATCGAGGAGAACGACGGGATCGTGCAGATGCGCACGATCAACGCGGTGAACGCCCCGCCGCCGGTCGGGCCGCGCAGGACCACGGCGCCCGAGGTGTTCGGTCCGGCGAACCTGAACGTCTACACGAACTTCGACTTCCCGGGGGTGCGGCCGGGCGACCGGGTCTACGTGTTCGACGCCACGGACGACGACGCGACGCTGCCCCCGGAGAAGGCTGGCTCGCCGGAGGTCCCCTTCCACAGCCCACCCCGCGGCCCGGGTCAGGTGGCCGGGAACGAGCAGAACGTCTTCCCGGCCCAGTATCTGACGGTGGACGAGATCTACTCGGTGAACCAGTTCTGGGTCTCCATGACCTTCAACGAGCAGATCAACATGGCGACCCTCCGCAAGTACTGGCTCGCGTACGAGCCGGCGGTCGAGGTCCTCGAGGCCGACCTGTCCGGACCGACCGACCCCGGCGGCCCGACGCGGCGGATCACCTCCTCGTTCAACGTGCGCTACCGGGTGGGCTTCCTCCCGCCGGCGATCCTCGCCCGCGTGAGCATCGACGACCGCTACAACCAGCAGGTCCGGGTGCTCGAGCGGGTGATCAAGGTCCTCCAGCACTGAGCCCCGGGCGGGGGAGCCGGCCGCGTGATCGGCGAGGCTCTCCCTGCACCGGCCGGTCCGGCCCGGCCGACGGAGGGTCGCCATGTGGCGCCGCCTGAAGCGCGTCGTGCGCAGCAACCTGGGGCGCCTGACGGAGCTCGGCGGGGCCGGGGCCACCCCCGAGCGCGAGCTCGCGCGGCGCCTCGAGGGCGTCGCGCGCGACCTCGTCACGGTCCGGGCCGAGGTGACGCTCGGCGAGGAGCGGTCGCGCAGGCTGTCGCGGCGGCTCGAGGAGCTCGACGCGCTCGTCGCGGCGGCGGCGCAGCATGGCGACGACGCCCTCGCCGCGCGCTACGTGGGCGAGCGCGCGGACGTCACGGCCGAGCTCGCGCAGGCGACCCGACAGCTCGAGGCGGCCCGCGTCGCGGTGGCGCGCGGCGAAGAGGCCAGGGCCGCCCTCCGCGCCCAGCTCGGCGCCGCGCGGCGCCCCCAGGGGGCGGGCGCGCTCGACGGCGCGGGCGAGCCCGCCC
>JANJTH010000947.1 GCA_024711205.1 Planctomycetota bacterium
CGCGCCGCTCGACGCCGACGAGGTGTCGCGCGCGCCGCGCGCGCCGGACGAGGCGCGCGCCCTGGCCGAGGAGCTCGTCCGGCGACGGCGCCTCGTCGGGGACCCGGTGGCCCTGCTCGCGGCGCTGGAGCGGGCGCTCCCGCGCTGCGCGACGCCGGCGGCCGAGCTCGAGGCCCTGCGCGAGGTCGCCCGGCTCGCGGCCGGCCCCGTGTACCGCCCGGCGCGGGCGATCGAGGCCTGGCGGACCCTCCACGCGCGCGGCCCCGACGACGCCGAGGCGCGCGACGCGCTGCTCGCGCTCCTGCGGCGCGAGGGCCCGCCGCAGGCGCTCCACGACCTGCTCGAGGCCGAGGCCGCCCGCCTCGAGGGGGCGGCCGCGGGCGACGACGAGGTGCGCGGCCGGGGGCCCACGACCGCGGCGCGCGCGGAGGCGCGGGCGCTCCGGCGGGAGCAGGCCGAGCTCCTGCGCGGGCCGCTCGGGCGCCCCGACGACGCGGGGCGGCGCTGGCGCGCGCTCCTGGCCGAGGACCCCGCCGACGAGGCATCGCGGGCCGCGCTCGAGGCGCTCGAGCGCGCGCGCCGGGACCTCCCGGCGCTCGCCGCGCTGCTCGCGGAGCGCGCGGCCCGCGCGACGAGCGCGAGCGCGGCCATGGCGGCCCTGCTCGAGGAGGCCGCGGTCCACGAGTAGCGCGAGGACGGGGCGACGGCGCTCGCCCGCATCGTGGCCGCGCTCGCGCGGGCCGAGGGCGCCCCGGTCGGGGCCGACCGGGTCGGGCGGGCGCTCCGGGCGCGGGTCCGGCTCGAGCGGCGGCGGGGCGACGCCGAGGCGCTCGCGCGGGCGCTCGCGGCGCTCTCCGAGCTCGAGGCGCTCCCCGCGCCGGAGCGAGCGGCGGCGCGCTGCGAGCTGGGGCTCGTGCTCGAGCGCGCGCTCGGGCGGCCCGACGAGGCCGCGGCGGCGTTCGAGCGCGCGCTCGCGCTCGACCCCCAGAGCGTGCCGGCGGCGCGGGCGCTCGCGGCGCTCCTCCGCGCGCCGGGCCGCGAGCGCGAGCTCGCGGCGGTCTACGCGCTCGAGGCGCGGGCCCAGGTCGACCCGTCGCGGCGGGTGTGGCTCGAGACCCAGACGGGCGACCTGCGCCACGCGCTCGGGGAGGCCGCCGCGGCGGTCGAGGCCTACGAGCGGGCGCTCGCGCTCGACCCGGGCGCGCTCCTCGCGCTGCGCGGGCTCGCGGGGGTGGCGCGGGCGACCGGCGACTTCCACCGCCTCGCCCGCGCGCTCGAGGCGCTGGCCGAGCGCTCGCCCTCGCCGGTCGACCGGCTCGAGGCGCGGCGGGAGCTGGCGCGCGTGTGCGAGGAGGCGCTCGGGGACGCGCGCCGGGCCGTCGAGTGCTACCGCCGCGTCGTCGCCGAGGCGCCCGAGGACGTCGAGTCCGTGCGGGGGCTGGCCCGCGGGCTGCGGGAGCTGGGGGACGCGCCCGGGCTCGCGCAGGCGCTCGAGCACGAGCTCCGGCTCGTGCACGAGCTCGACCGGCGGCGCCTGCTCGCGCTCGAGGCGGCCCGCCTGCGCGAGGACCTCGCGGAGCAGACGCGCGACGTCGCGGCCGGGCGCGCCCAGCTCGAGGCGGCGCTCGGGCACGCCCGGCTCGCCGCGGAGCTCGCGCCGGACGACGCCGACGCGCTGGGCGGCCTGGCGCGCGTGGCGGAGCGGCTCGGGCGCTGGCCCGAGCTGGCGGAGGTCACGCGGCGGCTCGCGGGGGTCGTCGACGACAAGGCGCGCAGCGGCTGGCTGCTCCGGCGGGCGGCGAAGCTGCACGCGCTGCGGCTCCAGGACCCGCGCGGCGCCGTCGCGGCCTACCTGGAGGCGACGGCCGTCGACCCGAGCGACCGCGAGGCCTGGCAGGCGCTCGAGCCGCTCGCCCACGAGCTCGGGGACGACGAGCTGCTCGAGCGGACGCTCGAGCAGCTCGTGGGGCTCGCGCGCAACGACGGCGAGCGGGCGCAGACGGCGCTCCGGCTCGGCCGGCAGCGCGTGAAGCTCGGGCGGCTCGCCGAGGCGCTCGAGGCGTTCTCGCTCGCCCGCGAGCTCGGGAAGGGCCCCGTGCGCGGGCAGGCGCTCGAGGCGCTCGAGGGCGCGCTCCGCCTCGCCGGGCGCCCGGCCGAGCTGGCGGCGGTCCTCGAGCAGCGCGCGCAGGGGCTGCGCGCCCCCGAGGCGCGCGACCTGCTGCTCGAGCGGGCCGCGATCCTCGAGGACCAGCTCGGGCGGCCCGACCTCGCCATCGACGTGCTCGGCAAGCTCGAGCGGCTCGTGCCCGACGACGCGCGCGTGGCGTCGGAGCTCGAGCGCCTGCTCGCGTCCCAGCGGCGCTGGGAGGAGCTGGCCGGCCTCTACGAGCGGCAGGCCGAGCGGCGCGGGCCGCGCGGCTACGACGCGCTGGTGCTCCTCGGCCGCGTGCTGCGCGACCAGCTCGATCAGGCCGAGCGCGCGGCGGCCGCGCTGCAGCGGGCCGTGGCGATCAACCCGGCCGGGGTCGAGGCGCTCGAGGCGCTGCGCGACCTCTACGTGAAGACCGAGCGCTGGCCCGAGCTGTTCCGCACGCTCGAGCTCGAGCTCGGGCTGACGAAGGGGACCCGGCAGCGCGAGTCGCGCCTGCGGCGCGCCGGGCACCTCGCCGAGGACAAGCTGGGCGACCTCGTGAGCGCGGCGCGGCTCTACGCCGAGGCGCGCGCGCTCGCGCCGCGGGACCGGCACCTGGTCGCGGACCTGGCGCGCGTGCAGGAGGCGCGCGGGGACTGGGTGGGCCTGCTCGAGACGCTCGAGCGCGACGCCGGCCTGTGCGAGGACGCGGGCGAGCGGGCGGGGCTCCGCAAGCGCATGGCCCAGGTCCACGCCGAGCGCCTTTTCCACGCGCAGGACGCGCTCGTGCAGGTCCGCGCGGCGCTCGAGCTGGCGCCGAAGGACGAGGAGGCGCTCGCGCTCCTGACCGAGCTCCTGCGCGGGCTCGCGGCCTGGGACGAGCTCGCGCAGGTGCTCGAGCGGCGGCTCGCGCGCGCGCGCGGGCCCGAGGGCGTCGGGCTCAAGCTCGAGCTGGCGCAGGTCCGCGCCGAGCGGCTCGGGCGGCCGGAGCAGGCGCTCCAGGCCGCGGAGCAGGCGCTCGAGGACGACCCGCGCTGCCTCGAGGCCGTGCTCCTGCAGGTGCGCGTGTTCCGGCGGCTCGAGGCGGCGGCGGGCAAGGCCGGCGCGCCCGCGCACGAGGCGGGGCACGCGCGGGCGCTCTCCCGCCTCGCCGACCTCCGGGAGGGCGCCGAGCGCGCCGACGCGCTGGTCGAGCTCTCGGACCTCCTGCGCCGGCGCCCCGGGAGCGAGGGCCCCGCGCTCGAGGCGCTCGAGCGGGCCGTGGCCGCCGCCCCGGCTCATCGCGGGGCGGTCGAGCGGCTGACCGAGGTCCTGCGCGCCACGGGGGCCTGGGACCGGCTCCTGCGCACCCTCGAGCAGGCGGCCGCGGCCGCGACGACGACCTACGACCGCTGCGACCACCTCACGAAGGCCGCGGAGGTGCTCGAGCAGCGCCTGCTCGACCTCGACCGGGCCGAGGCGCGCTACCGCGAGGCGCTGGCCGAGACCGCCTCCCACCTGCCGGCGCTCCACGGGCTCGCGCGCACCCTCCAGGCGAGGGGCTGCGGGCTCCCCGGGGCGGCGCCGGCGCGGGCCGAGGAGCTGGCGCGCCTCGAGGAGCAGGCGGGCGAGCTCGAGGCCGACCCGCGGGCCAAGGCCCAGGCGTGGGCGCGGGCCGGCGACGTCCGGCGCGAGGCGCTGGAGCAGTACCCGCAGGCCCGCGCGCTCTACGACAAGGCCGTGCGGGCCTGCCCGACGGCGTTCGAGCCGCTGGCCTCGCTGGCCGAGCTGGCGCTCGCGGCCAACGACCGGCGGGCCGCGCTGGGGGCGCTCGAGCGGGTCGCGGCCTCGCCGGACCTCGTGGCGGACCCCGACCGCGGCGCGGACCTCATGTGGTCCCGCGCGACGCTGCTCCAGCACGCGGGCCGCCTCGAGGCGGCGGCGGGGAGCCTCCGGCGCGCGCTCGAGCTGCGGCCCGACCACCTGGGCGCGCTCGAGGACCTGGGGCGGCTCTCGCTCGCCGGCGAGGCGTGGCCCGCCGTGCGCGGGGTCTACGAGGACCTCGTGGCGCGGACGCGCGCGCCGCAGGTGCGCGCGTGCCACCAGGTCCCCCTCGCGCGCGCGCTCGCGCGGCTCGGCGAGCCCGAGCGGGCGGTCGAGGCGCTGCGCGCGGCGCTCGGCGTCGTCCCGGCGGACTCCGAGGCGAACCTGCTCCTCGCGAGCCTGCTCGCGGCGAAGGCGCCCAAGGAGGCGCGGCGCCACTACGAGCGGGCGCTCGCGCAGGGCGCCCGCAAGGAGCAGGTCGAGGCACGGCTCGCGCTCGCGGACCTGTGCGAGGGCCCGCTCGAGGACCCGGCGGCGGCGATCGGCCACCTGGCCGCGGCGACGGCGCTCGAGGGCGCGCACCGCGGCAAGGCCCACCGGCGCCTCGCCGAGGCGCTCGGGCGCACGGAGCGCTGGGCGGCGGCGCTCCACCACCTGGCCCGGGCGGTCCTCCACGAGCGCGACCTGCGGCAGCGGGCGGCGCTCTACTCGAACATGGCGCGCGTCCTGCGCGACCGCCTCCGGCAGCGCCCGCTCGCGCGCCGCTGCTTCGAGCGGGCGTTCGCGCTCGACCCCGACGACCGGCACACCTTCGAGAGCCTGCTCCGGCTGCTCGAGGCCGACGGCGACGTGGCGGCCCAGGCGCGGGTCCTGGGCGTCTCCGCCGACCGCGCCGCCGCGTCCGGCCGGGGCGACGAGGCGGCGCTGCGCGTCCGGCGCGCCGGGATCCTCGCCGCGTCGGGGCACCTGCCCGAGGCGATCGCCGACTGGGAGCGCGTCCTCGCGCTCGACCCGCGCCAGCAAGGGGCGCGGGCGGCCCTGGCCGAGCTCTACGGGCGGACCGGCGACGCGGCGGGGATCGAGCGCGTGCGGCGCGAGCAGCTCGCGCTCGACCCGCTCCAGCTCGAGGCCTACCGGGCGCTGTGCGACGCGTGGGGCAAGGCCGGGCGCAAGGACGAGCAGGGGCAGGCGGCGCAGGTCCTCTCGGTGCTCCGCGCGGCCACGGCCGAGGAGGAGCGGCTCGTGCGCGCCGCGACGGCCCAGGTCCCGCAGCACAAGGGCGCGCTCGACGAGGACGCGTTCGCGGGCGAGCTCGTGCCCGCGTTCGCGCGCGGCCCGCTCCTCGACCTGCTGCGGGCGGCGGGGCCGCTCCTGCTCAAGCAGGTGCCGGACGACCTGAAGCAGCACGGGATCGGCTGGCGCTCGACCCGGCTCGGGCTCGAGGGCAACGCGTTCCCCGAGCACAAGCTGCTGCGCCGGGTCGCGAGCCTGCTCGGGCTCGACGCGCTCGACGTCTACTGGATGCCCGACTGGAAGCAGCCCGAGCCCGTGGTCGGCCACGCCAAGGGCAGCCCCGCGCTGATCCTCTGCCCCGAGCCCTTCGCGGGCCTGGGCGAGCCCGAGAAGGCGTTCGTGCTCGCGCGCGCGCTCGCGCCGCTCCGCTGCGGGCTCGAGCTCGTGCGGGCGGTCCCCGGCGACGCGCTCCGCCTGTGGCTCCTCGCCGCCGCGAAGGCCTGCGACGCGGCGCGCGCCTTCCCGGGCGACGACGACCGGACCCTGCGGGGGATCGTCAAGGCCGTCTCGCGCGCGCCGGAGGTCGTCCGCGCGGCCGCGCCCGCCGCGGCGCGGGTGTGGGCGGCGCGCGATGCGCTCGACCTCGACGGGCTGCGCCGCGGGCTCTCGTTCGCGGCGACGCGCGCGGGCGCCCTGGCCGCCGGGGGCCCCGCCCCGGCCGTCCGGGCGCTCGTCGCCTCGAACCTGGCCCTGCGCGGGCGCCTGCCCGAGAAGACCGAGGCCGTGCTCGCCGCGCTCGCGAACCTCCCGGAGGTCGGCGACGTGCTCGCGTTCTCGGTCTCGGCCGAGGGGACCCGGCTCCGCCAGCGCGCCCTGCGGGGCAAGGCGTAGCCGTTCAGGGGGGCGACCACGCCGGAGTCCGCAGCTCTCCCCGTTCCCGCGGTCGCGCAGGGACGTCGCCCTCCTCCCGGGGCCAGGGAGCCCGCGAAGAGCGGCACCCGTCCCCTGATCGGTCGCGCTCCGGCTTCGCCCGCGACGTCGCGGCTCCCCGTCCCGTCGGGCCCGCCGCGCTGCGGCCCCTCGCGCCGCCCCCGCGCGTCGGGCTATGCTCCCCGCATGGCGAACCCCACGGCGACCGGCCCGCTCGACCCGGCCGAGCTCGTGGCCGAGCTCGAGGCGCTCCTCGGGCGGCACCGCGCCGCCGACGCCGCCGAGGGGCGCTCGGTCAAGCGCGTGCTCCAGCTCCTCCGGACCACGTCGTCGCCGTTCTGGCGCGGCCAGTACCACCCGGGCCACCTCACGGCGAGCGCGGTCGTCACCGACGCCGAGCGCGCCCGGGTGCTCCTGATCTTCCACACCAAGCTCCAGCGCTGGCTCCAGCCGGGCGGCCACTTCGAGCCCGGCGACGTCCAGCCCGTCGATGCGGCCGCCCGCGAGGTCCGCGAGGAGACCGGGCTCGCGCCCGCCTGGCCCGGCGCGCTCCCCCGGCTGCTCGACGTGGACGTCCACGCGATCCCGGCCCGCCCCGACGAGCCGGCCCACTACCACTACGACCTGCGCTACCTGCTCGTCGCCGCGGGCGAGCCGCAGGCCGGCGAGGGCACGACGAGCGCGCGCTGGTTCGCGCGCGCCGAGGCCGACGCGCTCGAGCTCGACCCCGGCCTGCGGCGCGCGCTCGCGAAGCTGTAGGGCGCCCGGCGCGGGCCGTGGCTGGCCCCGATTGCGGGCCTCCTGGCCGCAGGATGTGGGCGACGTCCCTGCACGACCGCGGGAACGGGAACGGGAACGGGAACGGGAACGGGAACGGGAAGAAGCGCCTGCCCCGGCCCTCCGGCGGCTCGCGAGCGGCCACGCCTGCGGGTGCGAGCGGCGCCGCGCCGCCCGCCTCCTCGTGAACGCACGGAACCGGGGGGTGAGCGCGTAATCTGTGCCGCTCGGCCGGACCCGGCCGGAGGTGCCCGTGGAAGCCAGCTACATCCTCCCGCTCAAGCGCGCCGTCCCGTACATCCGCCTCTACAAGAACAAGGTCTTCGTCGTGAAGATCGGCGGGGCCGTGCTCCGCAAGCCCGAGGTGCTCGAGGGCGTCGCCGAGGACATCACCGTCCTGCATCAGCTCGGGGTCTCGGTGGTCGTCGTGCACGGCGGCGGGCCGCAGGCGACCGAGCTCTCGCGGCAGCTCGGGCACGAGCCGACGGTCGTCGCCGGGCGGCGCGTGACGGGCGACCGCGACCTCGAGATCGCGAAGATGGTCTACGCCGGCAAGGTGAACCTCGACCTCACGAGCGCGATCGAGGCCCAGGGGACGCGCGCGGTCGGCCTGTCGGGCTCCGACGCGAGCTTCATGCGGGCGCGCCGGCGCGCCCGCTCGGCGCCGCCCGGGCACGACGAGGCCGTCGACTGGGGGCACGTGGGCGACGTCGAGGCGATCGACCCGGGGATCCTCCACCACCTGCTCGGGGGCGGCTACGTGCCCGTGATCTGCTCGCTCTGCACGGACGGGCAGGGCGGGGTGCTCAACGTGAACGCGGACACGGTCGCGACCGCGGTCGCGACCTCGCTCCACGCGGAGAAGCTCCTGTTCCTGAGCGACACGAACGGGCTCCTCGACGACCCGCGCGATCCGGAGTCGACGCTCAGCTACGTGACGCCGGCCGACATCGACGCGCGCAAGAAGTCGGGCAAGATCGCCGGCGGCATGCTGCCCAAGATCGACGCCTGCCTGGCGGCCGTGCAGCGGGGCGTCCGGCGCACGCACATCCTCCCGGGCCTCCGCCCGCACGCGCTGCTCCTCGAGGTGTTCACGAACGAGGGGATCGGGACGATGATCCTCGGGACCGAGGAGAGCCGCGTCTACGAGAGCGAGGAGCTCCCCGACGAGGAGGCCGGGCCGGAGGGCGGCGGCGGCGGCGGGGCGTGAGCGGGGGCCCGGGCGAGGTCACGGACCTCCTGCGGGCGCTCGTCACGACGCCCAGCCCGAGCGGCGAGGAGGCGGCCGTCGCGGCGCTGTTCGCGGGCTGGCTCGCGGCGCGCGGGGGCCGGCCCGAGACGGACGGGCGCAACGTGTGGGCGCTGCTCGCGCCCGCCGACGGCGACCCCGGGGCCCCGACGCTGCTCCTGCTCTCGCACCTCGACACGGTGCCCGTGGGCGAGGGCTGGACGCGGCCGCCCCTCGCGGCGCACACCGAGCCCGGCCCCGACGGCGCGCGGATCTACGGGCGGGGCAGCAACGACGCGAAGGGCTGCCTGGCCGCGATGGCCGCGGCCGCGCTCGCGCTCCGGGACGAGGGGCTCCCGGGGCGGGTCCTCCTCGTCGCCGCCGCGGAGGAGGAGACGGGGCGCCCGGGCGGGTTCGCCGACCTGCTCCCGCGCCTGCCGCGCTTCGACGCGGCGGTCGTGGGCGAGCCGACCGGGCTCGTGCCGGTGTCCGCGCAGAAGGGCATGCTCGCGCTCGACGCGGTCGCGCGCGGGCGGCAGGCCCACGCGGCGCGCCCGGAGGAGGGGCGCAACGCCGTGCACGTGGCCGCGCGCGCGGTCGTCGCGCTCGAGGGCCTGCGGCTCGACCGGCCGTGCCCCGAGCTCGGGGCGCCGACCGCGCAGGTCACGGTGATCGCGGGGGGCGAGCGCCGCAACGTGATCCCGGGGAGCTGCAGCTTCTCGATCGACGTGCGGACGACGCCGGCCTACGCGCCCGAGGAGCTCGTGGCCCTGATCGGCGGCGCCCTCGGGCCGGAGGTCGAGCTCTCGGTCCGGTCGGACCGGCTGCGCGCGCAGGCGACCGACCCGGCCGACCCGATCCTGCGCGCGGCGGCGGCCGCCACCGGGCGCGAGCCGGTGGGGTCGCCCACCGTCTCGGACTGGGCGCACCTGCGCGGGACCCCCGCCGTGAAGCTCGGCCCGGGCGAGAGCCCGCGCTCGCACACGCCCGACGAGTACGTGACCGTGGGCGAGCTCGAGCGCGGCGTCGCCGTCTACCGCGAGCTCGCGCGGCGATGGTTCGCGGCGGCGCGCGGCTGACGGCGGGGGCGCGCGCGGGCGGCGCCCGGCGCGCCGCGCGTGCCGGCGGCGCGGC
>JANJTH010000952.1 GCA_024711205.1 Planctomycetota bacterium
GGCGCCGCTCCCCCAGGACCCGACCGCGCGCGCCGTCGTCCTCGCGCTCGACCGGGCGGGCGCGGCGCGGCGCCCCGACGAGACGCTCGCCGCGCTCCTCGCGCGCGGCGCGCCGGCGCTCGACGACCCGGGGGCCCGGGCGCTCCTCGCGCGCTGGGGGGCGGCCTACGCGGCCCGCCGCTGGGGCGGGGCCCCCGCCGACCGCGACCTCGACGTCGCGGTCGGGCGGGCCCTCGCGGCCTTCAGCCCTGGGCGGCCTGGGCGGGCGTGAGCGTGCGGAGCTGGAGCGCGTGGATCGAGTTGTCCTGGATCTTGTCCCGCAGCGGCGCCTGGACCATCTGGTGCTGCTGGACGCGGGACTTGCCCTCGAACGCGGCCGACACGACGACCGCGCTCCAGTGGTCGCCGCCGCCCGTGTCCTGGACGGACACCTGCGCGTCGGGCAGCGCGCCGCGGATGCGGGCGACGATCTCGTCTGCGGTGATCACGGCGCCTCCTCGCGCGGGCCCGGGCCCGCGACGGCGGAGGGTGTAGCGCACCCCCGCGCTCGCGTCCAGGGCGACCCATGGGCGGCCTGTCCGGACCTGCCTTTCGGTCGAGGCCGCCCGAGGGCATGATCCGGGCGACTTCCCCCCGGAGGTGACGCCATGAGCGACGACCGCGCGCAGTCGGGCTGGACCCGGTTCTTCCGCCGCAAGGACCTGGCCGGCGAGGACCTGTTCGGCAAGGTGATCGGCGGCCTCGCCCGCGTGTTCGACGGCGGGGACGAGGAGGAGACGAACCGCCAGATCCGCGCCGAGATGAAGCAGATCTTCGAGTGCGACGACATCTCGCTGTTCGTCTACGACCCCCACGACACGCCCGCCCCCGACGAGGGCGCGTGGGCGCTCACCGTGAAGAGCGGGTTCGGCGAGGGCAACCGGATCTCGCAGCGCGACGCGAGCGCGCTGCCGGACCTCCAGCCGGGGCGGCCCGTGGCCTACGCCGAGGACCTCGCGCAGCAGGCGGCGCTCAAGGCGATCGCGCTGGCCTTCGAGAAGAACGCCTTCTACGGGTGCGACATCGAGAAGCGCAAGATCGTGCTCCTCGAGAACCCCCGGCCCGAGGACGACCTGGGCTCGGGCGACCTGTCCGTGCTCGCGATCCCGCTCATCTACACGCACCGGGTCGGGCGCGTGGTCGAGGAGGCCCGCGTGGGCGTGCTGGCGCTCTTCAAGACGCCCACGCGCCGCGAGCTCGGCGAGCTCGAGCGCGGGCTCCGCTCGCTCCTGGCCCACGCGGTCGTGGCCCCCCAGGTCGCCCTCCGCGACCCGGTCACGAACCTCTACACGGAGCCGCTCCTGCGCGAGGAGCTCTCCCGCTACATGAACATGCACCACATCACGGGGGGCAACCTCCACGGCGGGTTCGTGTTCGGCATGGTGGACTGCCTCAAGCTCTACCAGCAGGCCATCGAGTCGGCGGGGAAGGTCGACCCGCACGCGGTCGGGCGGACCGTCTCCGAGACGCTCCGCGGCGTGGCGGAGTGCGTGTGGCGCCGCGCGTCCCGCCACGACCTCGGCGAGGGCGAGGAGCTGCGCTGCGGCGTGGCCGGGCGGATCGGCCACGAGGGGTTCGGGGTGCTCCTCCCGCTCCTGCGCCCGTTCGAGCTCGGGATGTGGGCCGTGCGGGCCTCGAAGGACGTCGTGGCCCGCCGGTTCGACGCCGAGGACCTGCTCGCGGCGGGCGACGTCACGGTGACCCTGCGGGTCGTCCCGTTCGGGCAGAAGGGCGCCCAGAGCCCGGCCGAGCTGTGGAAGCTCGGCCGCAAGGCGCTCGAGGACGTCGAGCTCGAGCAGCAGCGCGCGCGCCGCGACCCGAAGGCGCTCGCCGAGGTCGTGCGCACGATCCGCGTGTGGAGCGGGGAGGCCTGGGTCACGACCCAGGACCTCCAGAAGCACCTGCGGTAGCCGCCGCGCGGCGCTGCGCGGCGGCCCTCCGGGGCCGTCGCGCGGCGCGCGGGGCCCCGGGTCAGGAGCCCGGGGCGGCCCGCTCGAGCTTCGTCTTGCTCAGCGCCTCGGTCCGCATGAAGGTGATGAGCAGGTCGAACTTCTCCTTGCCCTCCTCCATGTCCTTGGGCGTCTTGAACTCGAGCTTGAGCTCCGGCTGGAGCTCGACGCCGCGCGTCTTGAAGCGGATGTCGACCGGCCGCTTGTTCGGCAGGTCGTCGCCCGAGACGATGAGCGCCGCCGGGCGCTCGCCCTCGCAGATGATGCTCAGCTTGTACTCGCCGGGCGGGATCCGCTTGCTCTTGAGCTTGAGCTCGACGAGCGCCTCGAGCTTGCCCACGTCCTGGAGCGCCTCGTTGAGCAGCTCCGTGACCTGGGGCTCGTACATCTTCACGTACTGGTCGATGTCGACCCCGGCGGGGACGCCGCCGCCCATCTGCTGGCCGAGCGTCTGCGCGATCCGGCGCGGGTCGGTCGGGACCTGCTTGTAGGTGATCTTGCAGACCCCCGGGAGCTCGATCGTCGTGCTCGGGGCGGCCTGGAGCACCTGCCGCACCCGCTCGGCGATCTCCTCGCGCGAGGGCATGCGCGGGGGCGCCTGGGCGTGCGCGTCCTGGGCGAGGAGCGCCCCGCCGACCACGAGGAACGCCCCGAACCATCCGAACCGCCGGCCGTCGACCACGACCCCTCCTCAGCTTCCGGGCGCCGCCCGGCGTTGCCCCGGGCCTCGCCCGGGGGCGCGTCGCTCGGCGACGCTCCCCTTCACGCTACAGCCGCCCCGGGGGCGCCACAAGGCGACCCGCGCGGGCGCCGGCGGGTATCCTCCCGCGCGCCGTGGACCGCTCGCCCTCCGACCCGGACCCGTCCGTGGCCCCGCCGCCCGGACCCTCCCCGACGCTACGTGCGCCGACGGACCCGCGTTGGGTCGAGGTCGCGCGCGCGGACCTCGACCGCGTGCTGTGCGACCACGCGCACTGCGAGAAGAAGGCGGCCGCGCAGGCCATGTCCCTCGTCGCGACCTACCCCGACCGGGTCGAGCTCGTCCGGCGCCTGACCCGGCTGGCGCGGGAGGAGCTGAGCCACTTCCGCGAGGTCTACGACCGGCTCGTCGCGCGGGGGCTGACGCTCGGCCGCGACGCGGGCGACCCGTACGCGCAGGGCCTCCGCAGGCTGCTCGCCCGCAGCGACCCGGCCCGGCTCACGGACCTGCTGCTCTGCTCCGCGCTGATCGAGGCGCGCTCGTGCGAGCGCCTGGCCCTGCTCGCGGGCGCCCTCGACGACCCCGACCTGCGCGCCTTCTACGCGCGCCTCGCGCAGGCCGAGGCCGGGCACGAGCGCCTGTTCCTCGACCTCGCGCGGCGCTACGACGACCCCGCCCGCGTGGAGGCCCGGCTCGAGGAGCTCGCGACGGCCGAGGCCGCGCTCGTGGCCTCGCTCCCGCTCGAGCCCCGCATCCACTGACGCCGGGCTACTCGAGGATGAGCGCCGCGAGCTCGACGAGGCCCTCGGGGGCGTCCGCGAGCGGGCGGTCGCCCCAGTAGGCGAGCGCGACCCGGACGGCCTCGCGGGCGTCCTCGACGCGGGCGCGCGCGAGCGCCTCGCGCGCGACGCGGGCGTGCCGCTCCGCCTCGGCCGCGCACAGCTCGTCGAGCCGGGCGGGCGGGTCGCGGTCCCCGCGGACGCGGTGCCGCTCGAGCGCGAGGTGGACGGCGGCCAGGGCGAAGCCGGGCGGGAGCCCGTCTCGGAGGCCCCGGGGGAACTCCTCGAGCAGGTGGAGCGGCCGGCTGACGGCCTCGGGGAGCTTGTCGCCCACGTCGCGCCGGGCGCCGAGGACGGCGCGGATCGTGCTCGGGCGGGTGACCCAGGCCAGGTCCTGGCTCGTGCCCGCGAACAGGGCGCTCTCGACGCGCGACCCGCGCGAGAAGGTGAGCGGCATGGCGCGCTTGTTGTCGACGAAGGCGCAGGCCTCGGCGTCGACGCGCCCGCGGCCCTTGACGGCGTCCCAGCAGCGGACGAACGCGGTGCTGCGCAGCGTCAGCTCCGCGCCGCCCGAGAGCGAGAGGCCCGCGGCGCAGCCGTCGAACACCGACGAGCCGATCGCCGCGGTCGAGCCCTCGAGGTCGAGGCCGGTCCGCGCGCCGGCGAAGCTCACGTCCTCGACGACGACGTCGGGGCACCCCTTGAGGCCGATCCCGCCGCCCGTGAGGCCCACGACCGTGAGGCCGCGCAGGACGACGCGCGGGGCGTCGACGACGAGGAGCGAGCCGGGGGTCTTCGTGTCGAGCTCGAGGCGGACCGCGTGCGCCCCGGGCCCCTCGATGACGAGCGGGGCCCCGCGGAGGAGGACGCGCTCCGTGAGCCGGTAGACGCCGGGCTCGAGCCGGACGACGACCTCGCCCAGCTCGGCGGCGGGGAGCTCGTGGAGGTCGATCAGGTCGTCGCGGTCGCGGTCGTCGGGCGGGCCGAAGTCGGCCTCGAGGTCGCGCGGCGTCTCGGGCGTGTCCGGGCTGCGGACGGCGCGCGCCTTCTGGGCCCACACCGTGCTCAGCCGGGTCCCGTCGTCCTCGTCGGGGATGAACAGCGCGCCGGCGATCACCGCGCACCCCGTCAGCGCGGGGGCGAGCGCCGCGAGCGCGAGGCGCGGCCAGGGGGAGCGCGGGCGCCGGCGGCGCGAGAGGCGATCGGTCATGGGGGGCCCCG
>JANJTH010000618.1 GCA_024711205.1 Planctomycetota bacterium
CTCGCCCGTGCGCGCGCGCCGCCGCCAGCGGGCGCTGCGCCCCGGCCGCGCCGATGGCCGGCACCGCCACGAGGGCCGCCGCGGCCGCCCGGCGCCGTCGCACCCAGGCGAGCGCGCGTCGGGTCCGGCTCACGCGGCGCCCCTCGATCGGCTCGCCCCGCGCGACCCGCTCGAGGTCCTGCGCGAGCGCGCTCGCCGTGGGGTAGCGATCGGCGGGGTCCTTCGCGAGGCACACGAGCGCGACCGTCTCGAGGTCGCGCGGGATCGCCGGGCGCAGGGCCCGCGGCGGCGCGGGCGGGCGGCCGAGCACGGCCGCGATCACGTTGAGCGCGGTCGCGCCCTCGAACGGCGGCCGGCCCGTGAGCGCCTCGTAGAGCGTCGCCCCGAGCCCGTACACGTCGCTGCGCCGGTCGATCTCCTCGAGCGCGCCGCCCGCCTGCTCGGGCGCCATGTAGGCCGGCGTCCCGGCGACCGTCCCCGAGCGCGTCAGCCGCTCGGCCGCCTCGAGGTCGAGCGCGAGCCCGAAGTCCGTGAGGAGGGGCGCGCCCTGCGCGTCGAGCATCACGTTGTGCGGCTTCAGGTCGCGGTGGAGCACGCCCTGCGCGTGCGCGAACGCGAGCGCGCGGGCCAGCGCCGCGAACAGGCCCGCCGCCTCGCGCGGGTCGAGCGGCCCGTCGCGGCGCAGGCGCTCGTGGAGGCTGCCGCCCTCGACGAGGTCCATCGCGTAGTAGCAGGCGCCGCCGGCCGCGCCGACGTCGAGGATCGTGACGAGGTTGGGATGACGCAGGCGCGAGGCCAGGCGCGCCTCGAGCTCGAACCGGCGCGCGGCCTCGGGGGACGCCCCGGGCGGCAGGACCTTGAGCGCGACGGGCCGGTCGAACCCGGGGCGCCGCGCGACGTAGACGACCCCCATGCCGCCGCGCCCGAGCTCGCGCTCGAGCAGCCAGGGCCCGACGCGCTGGCCGGGCGCGGGCGCGACCGCGCCGGGCGGCGCGGCGGGCAGCGCGGGCGCGGCCTGCCCCGGGGAGGTCCCGGGCGCGCCGGCGGACACCCAGGGCAGCGTGGGCGCGGCGTCGGGCCCCGGGCGCTGGCCGGGCGCGCCGGCCGGCGCCCAGGGCAGCGTGCGCGCGGCGTCGTCCCCGGCGGGTCCCGGGCGCCAGGGCGCGCCGCCGGCGGGGCGGTCGTTCACGTCGCGTGCACCGGGAGCCGGCGGCCGACCGGGCTCGGCGCGACGCGGAAGGCCAGGCACATCCCGTGGCAGCGCGCGTTGAAGTGCTCGCAGGCGTTGCACACGTCGAACCGCGAGGCCCAGCCGCGCAGGCCCGCGATGAGCCGGAACGTGTAGGCGTGCACCTCGCGCAGGCTCGCGAACGTGCTCACGTGGCGCTTGCCGCCCTCGTGGAAGTACTCGCCGCCGCAGATCGTGATGAACCCGTCCGGGTCCATGACCGGGACGCTCGTGCACTTCGTCTGGAGCACGGCCTCGTCGACGCACACCGGGAACGAGCAGTCGTAGGCGAGGAAGATCCCCCGCTCGCGGCAGAACGCGCTCGCGGCCCGGTGCGCCGCCTGCATGGCCGGGAGGTCCTCGGGCGTGTAGTAGGTCCCGGGCTTCGCGCCGGCGGGCGTCGCGAAGGCCAGGTAGACCGTGCGGATCCCGGCCGCGTGGACCTTCTCGAGCGCGGCCACGACGTCGTGCCCCGGCTGGATCGGGAGGTTCGCGTGGATCCGGTGCGGCTCGAGCGGCAGCGCGGGCGCGCGGTCGGCGAAGTGGCCGTTGACGACCACGGTCCAGAGGTGCTCGCGCACGGCCGCGAGCTTCCCGGGCATCGACGCGTTCGTGAACACGATCACGCCCAGCCCGAGCGCGGCCACCTCGCGGACGATCGCCTCGAAGTGCGGGTGGATCGTGGGCTCGCCGCCCAGCAGGTTCACGGTCCGCGAGGAGAAGAGCGTGCGGGTCTCCTCGTCGTGGTCGGGCTCCCACTGCCTGGGCATGTCGCCGCGCGCGTCGGCGTCGCGCACGAGCGCGCCCCAGGCCCGCAGGTGGCCGAGCAGCTTCGCGAGCGCCTCGGGCCGGTTCGGCTCGACCGGGCGCTCGAAGTAGGTCTCGGCGTAGCAGAACGCGCAGCGCTCGTTGCAGCCCGAGGTGAGGAACAGGTTCAACGGCCCGCCGCCCGACCGCCCGCGAGGCGGTTCATCCGCCGATCATGACGGTCGGCGCGCCGGCCTGGATCGACCCCGGGGCCATGCCGCAGTGCTGCGTCATGTCGCCCATGCGCGCGGCCGCCATCCCCGCGATCATCACCGTCGCCGAGCCCTTCGTGATCATGTAGGTGTTCGCGCCGCAGCAGGCCGTGTGCGTCCCGTTGTCGCCCATGCGCGCCGCCGGCATGCTGGCGATCATGACCGTGGGCGCCCCCGCCGCGATCGGCCCGGCGCAGGGATGCGGGATCGGGCTCCACGGGTGCACCGAGTGGCAGTGCGGGGCCCCTTGCGCGAGGTCGCCCACGCGGGCGGCTGGCTGTCCCATGGTGCGACCTCCCCGACGGCGGGCCTGCCCCGAAGTCTAGCAGGCCGGGGCGACCCGTTCATGTGCCGCCCAGCGTGGTGGGCGGGCGCGGCGGCCGGGCGTGGGGGCGGCTCCGGTCGACGTAGCCCTTGAACGCGTAGGGGTCGACCCCGGAGACGAGGACGACGTCACGGTAGTCCGCGGCGCCGGGGTGATGGGTCTCGCGCTCCGCGCCCATCCAGGGCAGGAGCGACTCGGCGCGCATGTAGTGGAACGCGAGCGCGCGCCGGAACGCGCCCGACCGGCGGTTCGGGAGCGAGCGATGGAGCAGGTAGCCATGGAAGAACACCGCGTCGCCCGGCCCGACCTCGATCGGGACGGCGGCGGCGTCGTCCCCGGGGAAGCCGGTCGCGCCGGGCACGACGTCGAAGCGCGGGTCGTCGTGGGGCGCGTGCGGCCAGAGGACGCCCTGCGCGTGCGAGCCGGGGAGCGCCCACAGGCAGCCCGTCTCGACGGTGGCCGGGTCGAGCGCGACCCAGGCGGCGGTCAGCGAGCGGTCCCGGGTCGGGATGTAGTACTCGTCCTGGTGCCAGGCCTGCCCGGGCGCCCCGGCCGCGCGCAGGAACAGCATGCTCTGCATGCACTTCACGTTCGGGCCGAGGAGGCCCGCGACCGGGGCGACGAGGCGCGGGTCGGCGAGGAGCGCGCGCACGGGCGGCGAGAGCTTGTGCGGGAAGTGGAGCGCGAGGTAGCGCGCGAGGACGTCCGCGTCGGGCTCGCCCGGGCGCGGGGGCGTCCAGTCGATGAACGGGCCGCGCTCGCCGCGGCAGAGCGCGAGCGCCTCCGCGCGGAGCGCGTCGACCTCCGCCGGCGGGAGCAGGCCCTCGCGGACGAACCAGCCCCGGTTCTCCCAGGCCGCGCGCTCGGCCGGGGTCGGGGCGAGGTCCGCGGGCCCCGCGCCGAGCGTCACGCGCCGACCTCGGCCGGGGCGGGGCAGGGCGGGGCGAGGGCCGCGACGAGCGGCGCGAGGTCGAGCCCGGCCACGTGGCGGTGCGCGGCCGCTCGACCCGCGCTGGACGCCGCCTCCCAGGCGGCCGCGTCGTCGAGCGCCGCGAGGGCCGCGAGCCAGGGCGCCGGGTCCTGCGGCGGCACGACGGGCGCGGGCACGCCGTCGGCGCCGGGGGTCCAGGCCTCGACGGGCCGGACCGGGAGCAGGCGGGCGGCCCCGAGCGCGGCGTCGCGCAGGCCGGCGTGGTCGGCCGCGAGGACGGGGACCCCGTGGAGGAGGGCCTCGACGACGACGTGCCCGAAGGTCTCGGCCCAGAGCGAGGGCGCGAGCAGGACGCGAGTGCGCGCGAGCACGCGCGCGAGCCCGGGCGCGGGCGCGAGCGGGTCGGCCGCGACGACCTCCACGTTGGCGAGGGCCTCGAGCGCGAGGAGGTCGTCGGGGCGGGCGCCCCACGTCGCGACGGCCGCGAAGCGCAGGTCCGGGCGCGCGCGCGCGAGCGCGCGCAGGAGCGCGAGGCCCTTCGCCGGGCACGGGTTCACGAGCGTGACCCAGGGCGCGTCGGGGCGGCCGAGCGCGGGCCACGGGCCGGCCCCGTAGGCGGGGATCGGGCAGGCGCGCGCCTCGACGCCGAGCCAGCGGCCGAGCGCGGCGGCCGCGAACGCGCCGATCGCGAGGACGCCGCCGCCGCGCGGCCCGCCCGCGGCGCAGCGGGCGAGGAGCGCGCGCCCCGCCGGGTCGGGGAAGAAGGCCTCGGGTCCGCCGGGGAGGAGCTGGAGCGTCTGCACGAGCGCGACCACCGGGCCGGCCCCGGCGAGGGCCGCCTCGAGCAGGCGCCAGCCCGGGTCCTCGCACGACACGACGACCGCGGGCGCGGGCGCCGACCGGGCGTCCGGCCCCGGCCCGTCGAGCGTGGCGAGCGCAGCGACCGGGTCCGGCGCGACCCGCAGGTCGATCGGCCCCCGGGGGGCGGGCGCGCCGGGGGCGCTGCCCGGCAGCCGGGCGCGGACCTCGC
>JANJTH010000960.1 GCA_024711205.1 Planctomycetota bacterium
CGCGCCGCGTCGTGCACCGCGAGCGGCCGCCCCGCGAGGTGGGCCTCGAGCGCGTCGGCGAGCCCGAGCGCGCTCGGGCGGTCGGCCGGGTCCTTCGCGAGCGCCGCGAGCGCGAGCCGCCCGAGCGCGCGGTCGCAGCCGGGGCGGTCGCGCCAGGGCGGCGGGGCCGGGTCGCGGCAGATCGAGTGGAACAGGTTCGCGCCGCTGCCCTTGAACGGGAGGTCGTCGGTCAGGAGGGCGAAGAGCATGACGCCGAGCGCCCACACGTCGACGGCCCCGGTCGGCTCCTCGCCGCGGACCTGCTCGGGGGCCATGAACTGCGGGGTGCCGAGCGCGACGCCCGTGCGCGTGAGCTGCGTCTCGTGGTCGAGGAGCTTCGCGAGCCCGAAGTCGGTGACGCGCGGGGCGAGCGCCTCGTCGAGGAGCACGTTGGCGGGCTTCAGGTCGCGGTGCACGACCTGCTGGCTGTGCGCGAACGCGATCGCGCGGCACACCTGCGCGAGCACCCGCAGCGCGCTCGGGCCGTCGAGCGCCTTGCGGGCCATGGCCTCTCGCAGGTCGCCCCCCGGCAGGTAGGCCATGACGAGGAAGGGCTGGCCGTCGACCTCGCCCGTCTCGAGGACCTCGACGACGCCCGGGTGGTCGAGGCGGGTGAGCGCGCTCCCCTCGCGGCGGAAGCGCGCCTTGTGCCGGTCGCTCGCGTCGAGCAGGAGCTTGATCGCGACGGGGCGCCCGGTCGCGACCTGCCGGCCGCGCCACACGACGCCCATGCCGCCGCGGCCGAGCTCGGCCTCGACGACGTAGCCGGGGATCCGCGGGGCCGTCTGGGTCCCCTGGGGCAGCCGGACCGACGGGGCCGCGGGCCCGGGGCCCCGCGGCGGCGACGGCGTGAGCCCCTCGAGGCTCGACGGCTCCCCGGGCGAGGCCGGCCCGAGGCCCGTCGGACCCGGGTGCGTGTGCGGGGCCGGCGTGCCGTGTGGAGCCGGCGTGTGCGGCGCCGGCGTGGGCGGCGCCGGCGTGTACGCCGCCTGGCCGACCCCGGGGGGCGTCGGCCAGGCGGCGAGCAGCCCGCGCTCGAGCTCGGCCCGGGCCGCCGCGGACACGATCCCCAGGTCGACGAGCGCGGCCGCGAGCGCGCCCGGGAGCCCCCGGTAGCGCTGCGCGAGCTGCCGGGCCCGCTCCGGCGGGAGGACGCCTCGGAGCACGGCGGCGCGCAGGAAGGCCTGGTCGCGGGGGTCGAGCACGGGCCCAGGATAGACCGCGCGGAGCGGGCGCACCGCCCGCGTGCGAGGGCCGCACGCGCGGCCCGTCGTCGCCCACGGCGGCGCGTCGGGTCCTCGTGGAGCGAGCCGCCCGGCGCCCGCGCGGTCGCCGGGCGCCGTCCTGCGGGCGGTCCGCGTCGGTCGCCCGCCGCGCGGGGGGGGCCCGCGGGGGGCCGAGCGGTCCGCGGGCCCGGGGGGGCGCCGTCGCTACTGCGTGTTGCGGAGTCCGATCGTGCGGGAGAACCCGAGCCGCACCCACTCGTCGCGGCCGACCCGCTGCGCGAGGGTGAACCGGACCTCGACGGCGGGCCGGAGGCCCGCCCCCGCGTCGTTGAGGAGCTGCCGGAACTCGGCGCGCCGCGGGTCGCCCGCGGGGGCGTCGAGGACGTCGCGCAGCAGCTCGAGCTCGAGGCCCCCGGCCGACCGGCGGAGGAGACGTCCGCCGTCGAAGCGGTACACGACCTCCGGCCCGCGGAGCACGCTCCCGCCGCCCCAGCCGGTGATCGGGAACATGCGGATCGCGGGCTGCGCGTGGTAAGCCCCCGCCGGCGACGACGTGGGCGCGGGGGGCGGCGTCAGGGCGCCGAGCCCGACGAAGGCCCCCGCGGACCACTGGCCCAGGATCATGTTCCGGGCGTCGTAGTCGCCCGACTGCAGCTCGCGCTCGAGCCGCGCGATCGCCGCGTCTCCCACCTGCGAGAGCTGCGCGCGGACCGACGCCTCGGTGATCGGGCGCGCCGAGCTCGTCATCGTGCCCAGCGCGAGCGCGAACACGAGCCCGACGATCGCGATGCTGACGGCGATCTCGATCAGCGTGTAGCCGGCGCGGCGGCGGGCCCGCGTCGGCGCGCCGGGGCGGGGCGTGGTCGAGCGCCTCACGGTCCCTCCTCGTCCCGGGGTGGGTCGCCGTCGAGCGCCTCCTCGGGGTGGTCGTCGAGGTAGTCCTCGAGCCGCTCGTAGCCCGCCTCGCGCGCCCGCGCGGCGCGGGCCTCGCGCGCTCGCTCCAGCGCGAGCCAGCGGCTCCAGGGCCCGTAGGCGGCGGGCAGGCGCTGGCCGGTGAGCAGGGCCAGCTCTCGACCCGCGAGCTCGCGCACGCCGCGGTCCGCGACGGTGAGCCCGTCGACGAGCGCCGCGGCCGCGCGGAGGCGGTGCTCCGGAGAGGCCAGGCGCGCCGCGGCGGTCAGCGCCGCGCGCCGGACCGGCATGGACGGGTGTCGGCACGCGTCGAGGACGACCGGGAAGGCCAGGGGGTCGCGGGCGAGCGGGAGCGCCTCGAGCGCGAGCACGAGCTCCCCGTCGCTCCAGGTCACATCCTCGAGGCGCTCGAGCGCCGAGAGGAGCTGGGGGTCCGTGACGGCCTCGTCGACGGGGGCGCGCTCGAGGCCGTCGGGCTGGCGCGCGACCCGGAGCTCGAGGAGCCGGCGGAGGAAGGGCCGCGCGGCGGGCGCGCCGGAGCGCGTCGCGACGGCGAGCAGCCGGAGGCGCTGCTCGGGCCCCTCGGCGTCGACGCACGCCTCGATCAGCGCGACGACCCGGCCGGTGGCCTGGGCCGCCTCGAGCGCGAGGAGGTTGCCGAGGCCCCACTGGCACGGGACGGCGACCCGCTCGTCGACCGGCTCGGCCCCGAGCGCCGTCGTGAAGAGGCGCCACAGGCCGCCCCACGTCCCGGGGTGGACCCCTGCCGCGAGCACCTCCAGGGCCGCCGTCGAGCCCTCGCGGCCCGAGCTCCGGGCGAGCTCGAGCAGGCCCCGGCCCACCTCCTCGTCGGCGTGGTCACGCAGCGCCCGGGCGGCGGCGGCGGCGACGCCGGGCCGGCCGTCGGCGAGGGCCCGCAGCGCGAGGCCACGCACGGGCTCGCCCCCCTCGTGCGCGAGGCCTGCGAGCGCCTCGAGGACCTGCGCCGCGCGCCGCCCGTCGAGCGCGACGAACGCGCGCCGGAGCGCGTCCCCGGCGGCAGGGCCCAGCGCCACGAGCTCGGCGAGGATCGCGTCGGTCCGCCCCGGCTCCGCCTCGAGGCGGGCCGTCAGCTCCTTGGCGCGCTGCTCCGGCGAGCGCTCCGAGCCCTGGGAGCGGGCGACGGACGCGAGCGCGAGGAGGGCGGCGGAGAGCCCGACCGCGGCGCGGTTCATGTCAGTTCGGCGCGAGCTCACGCCAGACCTCCACCGTCACGTCGCCCGAGCTCGGCTGACCGCCGTTCGCCCCGCCGCTCGGGAGGTCCGCGAGGACCTTCCGGGAGAAGTAGACGTTGAAGGTCCCGTTGCCGATCGAGCCGGACGCGGAGACCGTGTTGAAGCTGACGACCTGCCCGAGGAGCGCGCCGTTCCCGTTCATGTTGACGATCCGGTCCGCCATGAACATGCCCTGGAACGTGCTGTTGTTCGCGTGCACGGGGCCGACCGAGGTGTCGTGGACCGTCCGGTCCTGCCCGGCCACCACGACGATCGCGGGCCGCTTCGGCCAAGGGTTGTCGGGCAGGTCGATCGTGCCGACCGACGACCCGTTGGCGACCTCGAGGTAGAGGACCTTCCCGCTCACGTCGTTCGCGGCGTCGTTCACGTAGGCGTTGTAGGCAGCCAGCGTCGTGAAGTGGGTCCCGCCCGCGATCGCCATCGACCTGAGCCCGCCGTCGGGGAGGCTCAGGTAGGCGTCGACGGTCGAGGGCGCCGACGTCATGTCCGGCGTCCCGTCCCCGTCGAGGTCCACCCCGTCCGTCCACACGCTCGTGCCCGAGTCGGCGGCGGTGGTGCTCTTCTGGGTCCCGTAGGAGGTCCCGTCGACCTCGCCGCCGATGTGCGCGTTGCCGCCCCGCGAGACGTTCCCGGTCGAGGTGATCCCGGGCGAGCTCGCCCCCGAGGTGTCCTTGTAGGTGTCGTAGAGGGTGCCGACGTTCGGGTTCGGGCCGCCCACGGAGAACGGGTCCCACGCCTGCTCGTAGTTGCGCCCGTCCACGTGGAAGTTGCCGCCGACGTTGATGTTCCCGAAGCCGACGATCGCCCCCACGCCGGGGCCGCGGAGCGGGGTCGTCGCGAAGGTCAGCGCGACCCGCACGATCAGCTCGACCCGGCGGGGGGCCCGGTCACCGGGCTGCGCGGCGCGGGAGCGCAGGCGATAGACGCGCGTGTTGGCGGCGCTCTCGAGGCAGGCGAGGCGGACCTGCGCGCCCTCGGGCGTCGTGAACCAGGCGAGCTCGGTGCTCGCGTCGTTCGGGTCGAGGAGCGGCATGTTCCAGACGTCCGGCGTCACCTGACCGAACTGCTGCACGAGCTCGGCCTCGAGCCGGGCGCGCCCGCGCGCGAGCCCGTTGTCGGCCACGAGCGCCGTGCGGCCGAGCTCGCCCAGCTCGCTCGAGACCCGCGACTGGTCGTGGCTGAGCTGCGAGAGGGCCAGCGTGACCGCGGCGACGAACGCCAGCATCAGCACGACGACGACGAGCACGCTCCCGCGCCGGGCGCGCCGGACGCGGCGCGCCCGCGCGATCGGGGAGTCAGTAGAGCAGGCTGACGACACGCACCACCTCCTGCGCGCCCGCCTGGGTCGAGGACCCCGGGCGCCACGTCACCGTGACCTCGACGGCGATCAACCGGAGGTCGGCGGCGGCGATCGCCACGTCCTCCTCGGTCGTCCCGTCCGCGTTCAGGTCGAGCCCGACCAGGCCGACCCCCCCGGCCGCCAGGGGCTGCGCGGCCTGGAACTCGTTCGTGAACACCCGCGTGGTCATGACGGCGGGCATGCGCCGGGTCGCTGCCGTGTCGTCGAGGAGGTCGACGTCGGCCGTCGCGCCGTGCTGGGCGATCACGCGCTGGAAGTCGGGGGCCACGCCGTCCTGGCGCAGGAGGCCCCGGAGGGTCCCCAGTCGCGCCTCGGCGCGCGCGCGGGCGTGGCTGCGCTCGATCGACTCGCGCGTGACCTTCTGCGAGGTCACGAGGCCCTCGGCGAGCAGCAGCATGCCGACGGCCGCGAGCGCGAGGGCGATCACGACCTCGAGGAGGGTCATGCCCGCGCGGTGGGTGGGGGTCGGACGGGGACGTCGAGCGCGCTCGCGAGGGGTCATGCGTCGGGGGTGAGCAAAGCTCTGACCAAGGCCACCTCGTGGCGTGACCCCGCCCGTTTGCAGGGGTTTGCGACGCTGGACTGTGCGAATTCGAGACACACGAAGGCTACCGGCGTCCTTGGAGGATTACACTCGGGCGAGCCAGAGCGCGATCGGATCTCCTGGGTGCGATTCCGGACCTTCGCGTCGCGAGCGCTGGAGTTGGCGTGGGGGCTGGCCTTGGGGGGCGGACGCCCCGCCGGGCCTGGACCCCGGACGTGCCGGTTTGGCGCGGCTTGGTGCGCTTCCGGACGACACGGGTGCGTGATCGGTCGGCCCTCGAGGGGCGATCTCGACGGACCTGGTGAGGTTGCTTGCCCAGGCGGGGTCCGAGGGCGGCCTGGGCGCGCTCACCTCGCCTTCACCACGGCGTCGGGCGGCCGGAGCATGGCGAGGAGCGCAGCCAGCGCGCCGCCCAGGCCGGGCCGGGCCTCCCCGCCGCGACGCCCGAGGCCGCCAGGTGGCCCCGCAGGGCCCCGGCACGCTGCATCCGGTCTCGCGGCCGGACGACCTCGACCCCCGCGGCCCCGTCCCGCCGCCGCCGCGGGCTACGATCTGCCCCCCCCGGGAGGGGTCCTGGCATGCGCTTCGAGTGCTCGGACGAGGTCGGTCACCCGCCGGACCTCGTGTTCCACCTGCTCCGCGACGACATGGACTCGCTGCTCCCCTACCTCGAGGACGTCGAGTCGATCGAGGTCGTCGAGCGCCGGGAGGAGGAGGGCGGGGTCCGGATCACGAACCTGTGGCGCGGCTCGACCCGCAAGGCGCCGTCGGTCGTCCAGAAGGTGCTCACGCCCGACCTCGTGAGCTGGACCGACTACGCGTTCTGGGTCACGGCCGCGCGGCGCGCCGAGTGGCGGCTCGAGCCGCGCGTGGGCGGGCGCCTGTTCGAGTGCAAGGGGACGACGACGATCGGGCCGGGGGCGCGCGACGACGCGTGCCGGATCCAGATCCAGGGCGAGCTCAACGTCTACCCCGAGCGCCTGCCCGGCGTCCCGCGGATCATGGCCGGCGCGCTGCGCGGCAAGGTCGAGCAGTTCATCTGCGACATGATCGTGCCCAACATGAAGACCATGTCGCGCGGGGTCCAGCGCTGCTTCGACGACCGGCGGCGCGCCGGCGCGGACGCCGCGGGCGGCGCGCAGGCGGGGGCCCCGGCGGGGCCGTGACCGCGCGCGCGG
>JANJTH010000033.1 GCA_024711205.1 Planctomycetota bacterium
CCCCCGCGCCGGCCCCGGCCCCCGCGCCGGCCCCGGCCCCGGCCGGGGGCGCCCCCGACCCGGCGCTCGCGGCGCGCGTGGCCGAGCTCGAGCGGGAGCTCGCCGGGCTCCGTCGCGAGCGCGACGAGGCGCACGAGGAAGTCAGCACGCTGCGCAAGGACCTCGAGGACATCAACGAGGACATGCTCGCGCAGGAAGAAGAGTATCAGGAGCGGATCGCCGAGCTCGAGCGCAAGCTCGAGGAGCACGGCGGTTGAGGCTCGTTCGCGGTTCGGGTCGGGGTCTCGTGTCGGGAAACCGGTAGCGGAGTCGGGGAGGCGGAAGTGGCCTATCGTTACAGCGCGACGGGGACGCTCTCGGTGGCGGATCGCCACGTCGAGAAGGTCTGCGAGATCCTCCGGGGCAAGCAGATCAAGCACGAGCGGCAGGGCTCGGTCGTCGTGATCCGTCACGACGAGCGCGCCGCCACGCCGAGCCGGCACAAGATCGAGGAGGCGTTCGCCGACCTCGCGCCGTACATCGACCAGCCGCAGACGCTGAACGTCTACAGCGAGCTGCTCGGCGAGAGCGAGGTGGGCTTCGTCGGCGGGCGGATCCGCACCGACTCGGTCCAGAACGTCTGGTCGAGCGACGGCGCGGCGCCCACGCCGGACGAGCTCGTCGACGAGCTGCGCAAGCGGGGGATCGCGGCCCGCATCTCGAAGATCCAGGGCAGCCGCAAGAGCGGCCGGCGCTCGCGGGTGTTCGAGATCCAGCCCGGCTCGGGCGGACCCGGCTGCAAGGTCACGATCAAGCGCCGGTTCTGGGACAGCTACGACCTGCTCTCGGTGCCCGAGGTCTACGAGGGGCTCTGCCGCAAGTACCACATGTCGCCGGACAAGCTGCGCGACGAGCTCCACGCGGCGAAGTTCGGCGTCGAGGTCCGCAACCCGGCCCTCGGCGGCGCCTCGGCCGAGATGCTCTTCGAGAACCTCCTCGACATCATCGAGGAGCGGACCGAGGGGATCCGGACCCCGATCGGATAGGAGGGGGCGGGCGGCGCCCGCCCCCTCCTGTCCGATCGGGGAGGGCCGGAGGGCTCGGGGCGGCGCCCCGAGCCCTCCGGTCGGCGGGGATGGAGGGGGCCGCGCCGCGGGGCGGGCGCTGGCGGCCGCTGGAGGCTCGACGCCCCGCGGGGGGCGGGCGCTGCGCCGGGCGAAGACGGCGGAGGCCGCGCGGGCGCGGCGACTACGCCGGGGCCGGGGTGGCGACGCCGCGGAACAGCGCGTCGACGTCGAGGACCTGCTCGGTGACGGGCAGCTCGAGGTAGGCGAAGTAGACGAGGGGCGCGATCGGCTCCTGGTGCTTGTCGGCGACGGCCTCGAGCGACGCCTTGACCTTCTCGGCATCGAGCTTGGCGACCCACCCGAACTCCTCGACGATCCCCATCTGGTGCGGGACCTCCCAGGCGTCGAGGAAGGCGACGACCATCTCGGCGCGCCGCGCGAGCCAGCCCTGGAGGAACGTGCGGGCCTGGTCGGGATCGGTCGAGCGGCGGAGCGCGGCGACGAGCATGCGCGCCTCCTTGCCGACGCGGTCCGCGCGCTTGAGCGTCCCGGCGCCCACCGGGACCTTGCAGCCGTGGGCGCGCAGGAGCTGACGGCGATCCGGGGCGGGGAGCGCGTCGAGGAGCTCGATCGCGAAGGGCTCGGGGAGGCGCTCGAGGAAGTCGGCCAGCTTCATGGGTCCCTCCGGCGGGGCGGCGGATCATACCGGGCCTCGTCGGGTGACGCACCGCCGCCGCCACGCACGGGCGCCCCGGCCCTCGGGTCGGGGCGGCAAGGGGCGTCGCTCCCCGGGCGGCCCGGCGCCAGGGCGCGCGCGCGCGACGTCCCCGCGCGGCCGCGGCGAGCCGGGCGCGGGCCGCGCGGGTCCTGCTATCATTCGTCCCCCCGCGAGGCGCTCGGGCGTGCTGGCCGGGCGCCTCCTGGTGCTCGGCCGGCGCCGTGCGGTCGCCCGGCCGCCGGGAGGAGACGCCCGTGAGCAAGCGCAAGCAGCGGTCGACCGCGATCCGCAAGCGGATCGAGAAGAAGGCCCGCGAGACCGCGAAGGCGGCGCGCAAGGCCGCCAAGGCGGCCGGCGGGGGCGACGACGGGGTGCTCGTCGTGATGTCGCTCGGGCGCGCCCAGGCGGCCGCGTGCCGCGACGCGATCACCGCGCTCGAGGAGCGCCTCGCCGGCGAGTCCCTGCGCGGGTGGACCCCGGCGGACCTCGACGGCGACTTCGGGCTCCTCTGGCTCCGCGACCTGCTCACGGAGGCGCTCGACGGCGCGGCCGAGGGCTCGAGCGAGGACGCGGGCGACGACGACGGCGAGCTCGTGATCGAGCTGCTCGAGCAGGGGAAGATGCCGCTCCTCGACCGCCTGGGGGCGCTCGAGATGGCCGCCTCGGGCCTCCGCCTGGAGTGGGAGGAGGCGGGCTTCGACCCGCTCGTCCGCGCGCTGCGCGACGCCGAGGAGCTCGGCGACGAGGGCGGCGAGGAGGGCTAGCGCGCCCGGGCCCCCGCGCGCGGCGCGGCCCGACGGGCCGGCCGCGCGCCGGCTCAGCGCGGCTTGGGCTTCCCGCGGAAGATGTTCCGCTCGGCGGAGGGGGAGCCGCCGAGCCGGGCGTCCGAGGCCCACACGCCCGGGTCGGCGCTCCGCCCCCCGAGCTCGCGGTCGAGGTGCGGCCCGACGCGGGGCGCGAGGTAGCGGTTCTGCTCCGCGGCCGGGTCGAACGGCGCGTGGGGCAGGCGGGAGACGAAGTGCGCCTGCTCGCCCTCGCGGTGCTCGGGGCGCTCGTGGCGGTTCGCGAGCACGACCGCGGCCCGGGTCGAGAGCGAGAACGGGCCGCGCGCGCCGAGCACGATGCCCTGGTAGCGGAACGTCGCGTCGCGACACTCGGACAGGCGGAGCGGGGCCTGCCCGCCCAGGTCGTTGTTCAGGGCGGCCCGGGCGATCGCGCGATGCTTCGTGCTCACCGTGACGCCGAGCCGCCCGTTCTCCTCCGGGGTCCGGTCGTCGAGCTCGCGGTCCGTCACCTCGCAGCCCTGGCGGGCGACCGTGCCCGTGTACTGGCCGCGGATCCCCGGGAAGAAGGCGGCGCGGGCCGACTCGTCGGGGACGTCGCGCCCGCTCCACGCCTCGAACCGGGCCGCCGCGACGACGCCCTGGCGCGCGTGGACCAGGTTGCCCAGGCTGAACATCGCGACCATGAGCGCCACGTAGCAGGGGAACAGGATGATGAACTCCGTCGCGGCCGCGCCGTCCTCCTCGACGGCGAGCCGGCGCAGCCCGGGCCAGAGCCCCTCGTCCTCGGGCGGCGCGGCGGCAGGCCCACCGACGCCGGGCGCGCCGCACGCGTGAGGTCCGCTCAGTGCCACAGGACCTCCTGCACGTCGCGGCCGCTCCGCACGGTGACCCACTCGCGCAGCCGGTCGATCTGCTGGGGGCGGCCGGGGCGCTGGCCGTCGCGGCCGCTCGAGGCGACCCACCAGGTCCGGCTCCCGGCGCGCCCCTCGAGCAGCTCGACGATCGCCTTGCCGTCGGCCTGGTCCGGGTGGTACGTGAGGTCCCGGGCGAGCGGCACGAGCCGGGCCCCGAACCGGACGCCCTGGGCCGGGTCCTTCGAGTAGAAGAGGTTGCGCGGCTTCGACCGCTCGCCCTCGAGCGGCACGGTCTCGCCCTCGTAGCGGGCCTGGTCGCTCGAGACGGCGCGCAGGAGCTCGACCTGCTCGTCGGTCTGGTAGCCCACCTGGGCGGCCGCGATCCCGACCGTGCCCCAGGGTGGGGCCGGGAACAGGCCGGTCTCCCAGTCGCCGATCCCCTTCGAGTCGCCCCACGCGACGACGACCACGCCGCTGCGGAGCGCGGCCTCGCGGAGGAGGATCGGGCGGGGGACGACCCCGTCGAAGCGCAGCTCGAAGCGGTCCTGGCGGTCGCGCGCGTCCCGCTGCGTCTTCCGCACCTCGGACCACATGGACAGCATGTCGTAGCGCTGGCCGCCCAGGCAGGTCGGGCAGCGGATGTCCGCGTGGTGCTGCAGGCCCGCCATGGGCTCGTAGTTGAAGAAGTCGTACATGCTCTGCTGGGCCTGCGTGTGGAGCGGCGAGTCGTCCTCGAAGTGCCCGCCGCCCGACCCCGAGCCCGTCGACACCTCCTCCACCTTGTCGCCGGAGTCGCGCAGGCCGCCGTGCTCCTCGCCCGGGAGCTTCGGGACCGGGAAGCCGACGACCGCGCTCGTCGCCTCGTCGATCAGCACGTGGGCGTGCTTCGCGTGCCAGTGGCCGTTGGGGCAGGACTGGAACATGGGGAAGTCGAGGTGGGCCTCCGCGCGCTCGCGGTGGGCCCAGTCGTTGCGGTTCCAGCACAGGCGGACCTGCGAGTAGCCGCGCCCGGCGCGGCCGCGCCGCGGCTCGAACCACGAGGGGAAGCTGCGCGCCCGGCCGTCGACCTCGAGCGAGCGGTCGCTGTAACGACGGACGAGCACGTCGGGCACCTCGTCGCGCGCCCCGCCCTGGGCGCCGTCGCTGAAGCCGGCGCCCTGCCCCGTGAGGCGGAACGCGCGGTCGAGGTCCGACGAGACCGCGACGTGGCTCGCCCCGTTGAGCGCCGCGACCTCCACGGCCTTCTCGCGGACGAGCCGGGGCGTCGTGGCGAGGATGAGCCGGTTCGCGGCGTTCAGGTCCTCGAGCCAGGTCTTGCCCTTCTCGACCAGCCGGTCGGCCTCGTGGCGCTGGACCTTCTGCCAGCGCTCGGTCCAGGCCCGCTCGTCGCCGAGCATGACCCAGTCGTAGGCCTTGCGGTTCTCGGCCTGCGACCCGGCCTCGGTCGGGATCCCGGGCGAGCTCGGTCGGCCCCACGGGCTCATGATGTCGTTCATGGGCCCGACGAGGAACGACGCGTTGCGCCGGACCCACTCGTCGTGCTTCGTGAACTCGGCGAGCGTCCCGTAGACGATCGAGTCGACGACGTGGCGCAGCGTCGTGTAGTGGACGTAGGCCATGGCGTCGTTGAGCTGGCCGATCGCGTTGAGCGCGTTCGCCTCGACCTGCGCGCCCGAGTAGGCCGCCGCGTCGGCGGCCGTCTGGATCTGCAGGCGCTCGGTCGAGAGCCGGCCGACCTGGTAGACGTTCACGGTCAGGAGCCCGAGCGCGAACAGCGTGCAGGCGGCGAACACGAGGCTCGCCCCCTCCTCGTCCTCGTGGAGCGCGCGCGCGCCGCCGCCGAGGCGCGCCCCGAGCCGTCGCAGCGCGCGGGTCACTGCGGCCCTCGCGTCCAGGGCGTCGAGATGAAGCCCACCCGGTGGATCCGGAAGCACTGCAGGCGGCGCTCGTTCGTCTCGGGGTTGTAGCTCTGGGGCACCCCGAAGAAGAACCCGCCCTCGGCGATGCGCCCCCGGGCGAAGAAGTTGTTCGCGACCGGGATCGCCATCACGTAGTCGTAGATGACCTCGCACGAGACGTAGCCGTCCTCGGGGTGCGGGTGCACGCGGACCTCGAGGTGGCCGTAGGCCTGCTGCTGCCGCGCCTGGCTGTAGCCGAGCCGCCCGCCCTGGGCCGGCCACTCGAGGCGGCCGTTGCTCGGGATGTTGCCGGGCGTGTTCGACGGGTAGCTCGAGGTGAGCGCGGCGAGCGTGCGGGCCGCCGAGCGGCGGGCGGCGTCCTGCGCGTTCACGCCGTCCATGCCGTCCGCCACGGCCGCGGCGCGCGCGCCGAGGAACGCGGCCTGGTTCACGATCGTGACCGCGTTCGCGAGGTAGGCCCACTGGATCAGGATCAACGAGAGGAGGAGCTGGGCCGGGAACACGATCACGAACTCGACCATGGCGGCGCCGCCCTCGTCGCGATGCAGCGCGGCGGGCGCGGCCGCGAGGCGGCCGAGCAGCGCGCGGAGCGGATGGGGGGCGGCGCGGCTCACGCGGGGGGCATCTCCAGGAACCAGGCCAGGACGGTGCCGAACGCCATCGGCACCGCGTAGGGGATCTTGAGCGTGCCGGGGTCCTCGAGCGCCCCGGGCTCGGCGCCGAGGCGCAGGAGGGAGCGTAGCGCGCGCCGCGCCTCGACCCGGAACCGGCCGTGGACGAGCATGGCCCACACGGCGAAGGCAGCGCCGAGGACGCTCGACCAGAACACGGCGGGGATCACGAAGGGGAAGCCGACGAGGCCGCCGAGCGCCGCCGCGAGCTTCACCTCGCCGCCGCCGACGGCCCGGGCCCACCAGGCGATGAAGAAGATCCCGCCCGCGAAGGCGAGGGCGGCGAGCCGCCCCTGGAGCCCCGGGCCGAGGATCCCGTCGCCCCAGCCCCCGGCGCCGTAGCCGAGCGCGAGGCCGAGGAAGATCGCCGGGTAGGTCAGCCAGTTCGGGACCCGCCGCGCCACGACGTCGGTCGTCGCGGCGACGGTGAGGAGGACGAACAGGAGCCCGACCGAGGCGAGCTCGCAGGTCGCCTCGAAGGCGCCGAGGGTCGTGGGGCTGACGGCCTCTGCAGGGCTCATGGCACCCCCAGTGTACGAGGTCCCGCCCTCGGTCTACCCGACGCAGGTAGACCGAGAGCGGAAGAGGGGTGTTCGGTGCGCCGCGCTCGGACGAGCGCGGCCTGGGGTCAGCGCTGGCCGATCTGGTCGACGACCTGCGTCTGGAGCTCGGTCGAGGACTTCTCGTACGCGTTGTTGAGCGCCGTCTTGAGCTTGCCGACCGCGACCACGAGCGCGATCGCGATCAGGCCGACGATGATGATGTACTCGGTCATGCCCTGACCACGACGACGACGGCTGCCCTTGCGGACGATCTGCGCGCGCATGACGACGCTCCTTCTTCTTCGACTTCTGCTTCTTCGACGGACCCTGGTGTCGCGCGCGACCGTCGCCGCGCACGCTTCACCTTTAGCACGGCCTGGGCCACTGCGCGAGGACGTTGAAATCTAGGGTTATGCGGGGCGTGCCACGACTTTGCCTCATTTCCCGACGCGACGAAACGAACGTGGACCGCATCGTGCACGCATCGGCGCGCGGTCCGACCATCGAGGGCGACGAGGTGGCCCGCGAGGGCAGCCGAGCGGCGGCGCGCGTCGCGGTACATGTGCTGGCCTCACGGAAGGTTACACCCCCGGGGGCCCGCGGCGCGCCCGGGTGGGGAGTGGCCGCCGGGCCTCTCGGGAGAGGTGCCAGCGCCGTGGTGGCGGCGGGGTGGGGGTGGTCCCACGGCGGCACGGGGCATGCACTCGCGCGGGACATGGTCCGTACTCGTCGCCGCCGCGCAGGTCAGGTCATGACCGAGGAGATCATCCTCGTGGCCCTCGTGGGCCTCGCGGTGGTCGCCTTCGTGGTCCTCTTGCCGCGGGCGATCGTGTCGCACTACAAGGGCGACGCGCAGGTGATCGCGGCCCCGTTCTGACGCGGGGCGCTCAGCCCCCCGTGACGACCGCCGGCGCCTCCTCGAGCGCCTCGTGCTCTCCGAGGACGAGGTGGCGCCACGCGTAGGTCGCGATCGGGACGCCCAGCACGAGGCCCCACACGCCGAGCGTGTGCTCGCCCACGTAGAGGACGAGGAGCACGGCGACCGGGTGGAGCTTCATGTGCGCCCCGTAGATCCTCGGGTTGAGCACGTAGGCCTCGAGCATGTGGACGAGCGTCACCATGACGACCACGGCCACGGCGAGGCCGAGCCCGCCGCCCTCGAGCTGGAGCGCGACGAGGCAGATCGGGACGGTCGAGACGAACACCCCCACGATCGGGATGAACGAGCAGACGAACACGACCACCGAGAGGAGGCCGATCCCAGGGATCCCCAGCAGGAGCATGCCGACCACGGTCAGCGTCGTGTTCACGAACGCGATCATGGTCTGGGCCTCGAGGGCCCGCCCGAGCAGGCGCGCGAACGTCGCGATCGAGGGCGCGACCTCGACCCACACGTCGCCGAGGCGCGAGTCGCGCAGGCGCGCCACGCCGGCCGCGAGCCGCGGCGCGTCCCACACGATCATGAAGGAGAACACGAGCGCGAGGAACACGGTCACGAGCCCGCCCCACACGCCCGCGAGCGCGCCCTTGAGGCCCGGGGCCACCCACGCGTCGCGGACCCACTTGAGGCTCTCCGCCACGGACTCGCGGACGGCCGGCTCCGAGAGCCGGTCGAAGAGCTCGCCCGCGACCCCCGCGCGCTCGGCCCGATGCCGGGCCTGGCTGACGAACGCGCCGAGCTGGCCGCCCTGGACCATGCCCACGCCCTCGACCTCGGGGCGCCGGCCGGCCCCCTGCCCGAGGCGCACCTCGACGACGCGGAGCGGGTCGGCCGTGCGGAAGTCCTCGAGCCGGCGGAGCTGCTCGCGGCCCTGCCGGAGCGCCCGCGGGATCGTCGCGGCCCCGAGGGCGGCGATCGTGCCCACGATCAGCCCGAACACGAGCAGGACCGGGACGCGCCGCGACGAGAAGGCGAAGTGCTGCTCGAGGTGCCCCACCGCGCGGGTCGTGATGTAGCTGACGACGAACGTCAGCACGATCAGCCCCTTGAAGTCGCGCAGGACCCACAGGAGCCCGAGGAACGCCGCCCAGATCGAGACCTTCTTGAGCGGGAGCCCGAGGAGCGGGCGCAGGAACGGGGCGCGGAACACGGCCGTGATCGAGCCCGGGCGCGGCTCCTCTCCCCAGCCGCCACCTGGCGGGGTGGTCGCGGGCGCGCTCGCCCCGGCCGGCCCGCCCGGGGCGTCCGGGGCTCGAGCGGCGCTCGCGGCGTGTGCCGGCGCCGGCGGCGCCTGGGCCTCACGCGG
>JANJTH010000063.1 GCA_024711205.1 Planctomycetota bacterium
TGCCCTTGCCCTTGCCCTTGCCCTTGCCCTCCTTGTTCTCTTCCCTCTTCCCCCCCGCGTCTCTTCCTCCCCCCCTCCCCTTCCGCGCGGCAGCGCCGCCAGGGCGGGGACCGCCGCCCGGAGCGCGTCCCAGTGCGCGGCCCCGGCGCCCGGCGGGCGGGCTGCGCCGGCCCGCGCGGGGCAAGGCGCCGGCGGGGTCGCCACGCTCCTCGCCAGCGCGGGCCGGGCCCGGGGGCAGGGCGCCGCGGCGGGGGCCCAGGAGGGCGCGGCGCCGACCCAGGAGCCCGAGGCCGGGCGCGAGGCGGACTACGCGGACGTGCTCGACGCGGTGGCCGGGCTCCTGTGGGCGGGGCGGGTCGAGGAGGCCCGCGCGGCGAGCCTGCGGCTCGACCCGCGCGCGCTCGACGCGCTCGGGTACCCGACCCGGGAGGCGTGGTGGCGCGCCCTCGGGCGCGCCGTGCGCGGGTCCTCGCACTGGGACGCGCTCCGGGCGGCGTTCCCCGCCCTGGAGGCGCTGCCGCGCTGAAGGGGAGGGGGGGAGGAAGAGAAGAGGGGGGGAAGAGGGAAGAGAAGAAGGAGGGCAAGGGCAAGGGCAAGGGCAAGGGCAAGGGAGGAGGGGAGGGGCCCCTGTACGACCGCGGGGGCGGGAGGAGGTGACCCTGAGAGGGCAGGCGCCCCGGGTGCTGGCGCGTAAGCTGCCCACCGCGAGGGCGGCGGGTGATCCAGGTCACGGGCCTCACGAAGCACTACCGGGCGCCGAAGAAGGCCCCGGGCCTGGCCGGCAGCCTGCGCTCGCTCTGGCGGCGCGAGTGGGAGACGGTGAAGGCCGTCGACGGCGTGTCGTTCTCGATCGCGCCGGGCGAGCGCGTCGGCTTCCTGGGGCCCAACGGGGCCGGCAAGACGACGACGCTCAAGATGCTCTCGGGCCTCCTCGTGCCGACCGCGGGCGAGGTCGTCGTGGCCGGGCACCGCCCGACGGGGCGCGCGCCGGCCTTCCTGCGCCGGATCACGCTCGTCATGGGCCAGAAGCAGCAGCTCCTGTGGGACCTGCCGGCCCGCGAGACGTTCGAGCTGAACCGGGCCCTGTTCGACATCCCGCGCGCCGGCTTCCAGGCGACCCTCGCCGAGCTCACGGACCTGCTCGAGCTCGAGGCCCTCCTCGACCGCCCGGTCCGCAACCTCTCGCTCGGCGAGCGCATGAAGTGCGAGCTCGTGGCCGCGCTCCTCCACCGGCCCGACGTGCTGTTCCTCGACGAGCCGACGATCGGGCTCGACGTGCGCATGCAGGTCGTCGTGCGCCGGTTCGTCGAGCAGTGGAACCGGCGGACCGGGGCGACCGTGCTGCTCACGAGCCACTACATGGCGGACATCGCGGCGCTCTGCCCGCGCGTGATCGTGATCGCGGGCGGGCGGCTGCGCTTCGACGGGCCGCTCGCCGCGCTCGTGGCCGAACACGCCAACGACCGCCGCGTCGTCGTGCGCACGCTCCGCGAGCCGACCCCCGAGGAGCTCGCGGCCGCCGCCCCGCTCGCGCTCGAGGACGGCGCGCTCACGGCGCTCGTGCCCGCGGGCGCCGTGAAGGACACCGTCGACCGGGCCCTGCGCGCGCTCCCGGTCGCCGACCTCACCGTCGAGGAGCCGCCGCTCGAGGACGTGATCGCGCGCCTCTTCGCGGCGGACGGCGCGGCGGACGGCGCCGGCCGGGCGAGTCCCGCGTGACGTCCGCCGCCCCCCCCGCCCCGGCCGGCCCCGGGCTCGCCCCGGACGACCTGGGCTCCTGGCGGCACCTGCTCCGCGCGACGCCCACGCTCATGCGCGTCGCGACCGCCGGCATGGTCGCCTACCGGGCCGAGCTCCTGATCTGGTTCCTCACCGCGAGCCTGCCCGTCGTCATGATGCTCGTGTGGGACCGCGTGGCCGAGGAGGCGCCCGTCGGGCGGTTCGACCAGGCGAGCATGGCCTTCTACTTCCTGGCCGTGCTCGTCGTCCGCCAGCTCGGCGGGTCGTGGGTGATCTGGGAGCTCAACCACGCGATCCGCACGGGCGCGCTCTCGCCGGCGCTGCTCCGCCCGATCAACCCCCTCGTCGTCTACGGGGCCGACAGCGTGGCCGAGAAGCCCATGCGCGTCGTGCTCCTCGTCCCGCTCGTGCTCGCCGTGTGGGCCTGGCGCCCCGAGATGACGCTCCCGGTGGGGCCCGGCGGGCTCGCGCTCGCGGTCGTCTCGCTCGCGCTGGGCTGGCTGCTCAACCTGCTCGTCCAGGTCGCCTTCGGCTGCCTGGCCTTCTTCTTCACGCAGTCGCTCGGGCTGTTCGGCGTGTGGTTCGGGCTGTGGGCGCTCCTCTCGGGCTACCTGTTCCCGCTCGAGCTGCTCCCCGGCGGCCTGCGCGCCCTCGTCCACTGGCTGCCGTTCCGCGCGACGCTCGGCGTTCCGGTCGAGATCCTGACGGGCGGCCTGCGGGGCGCCGACGCCTGGGCGGGCGTCGCCCTGCAGGTCGCGTGGGTCGTCGTCGCCTGGGCCGTCGCCGCCTTCGCCTGGCGGCGCGGCGTGCGCCACCACGAGGCGGTCGGCGCGTGACCGGGCTCCTGCGCCACCTCGAGCGGCAGCCGCTCCGCACGGGTCTCACCGTCGCCGGCGTGGCGCTCGGCATGCTCACGCTCGTCGCGCTCGGCGCGCTCGGCGAGCACTTCCGCGCGGTGCTCGTCGAGGCCCGCGGCTACACGGCCGGGTCGGTGCGGCTGTTCACGAAGACGAACGCCGAGGGCGTGAACTCGGGGATCTCGCCCGAGCAGCTCGAGCGCGTGCGCGCGCTCCCGGGCGTCCGGCACGTGACGCCGACGCTCCTGATCCTGCTCGACGGGTTCGACCTCGAGGCCGACCCGCTCTCGTTCGCCACGCCCAAGCCCATGGTCGAGGGCCTCGAGGCCCCGCTCGCGGGCGAGGTCCGGGCCGGGCTCCCGCTCGTCGAGGGGCGCTGGCTCGAGGCGGGCGACGAGCGGGCCGCCGTCGTGGCCCGCTGGCTCGCGCGCCGGCGCGGGCTCGCGGTCGGCGGCGAGGTCACGATCCGCCACCGACCCTACCGCGTCGTCGGCCTCTACGAGGCGCCCGACCTGCCCATGCTCCCGGCGGCGGTCGTCCCCTACGCCGCGCTCGACGCGGACTTCACGCGCCCCCAGCGCGAGCGGGCGCGCGCCGACCTGGCCCGGCTCGCGCGCGAGGTCGGGCTCGGGGCGCGCCCCGGCTTCGCCCCGGGGCCCGTGCTCGACCGGGTGGCCGACCGGCTCGTCGAGGCGCAGGAGGCGCTGTTCCGCGTCTACGAGGTCGTGCCCGCCGACCGCTCGGCGGCGGGCACGCGCGCGCTCGCGGCCGCCATGCGCGAGGCCGTCCCCGACCTGGCCGTGATCGACCCCGAGCGGATCGACGCGCAGGTGGGGCAGGCCATGGGCATGTTCCTCGTCGTGAGCCTCGTCGTGACCGCGCTCTCGACCGTCGTGGGCGGGCTCCTCGTCGTGAACACGATGGCCATGGCCGTCCTCGAGCGGCGGCGCGAGATCGCCGTGAAGGCGGCCGTCGGCGCCGTCCCGCTCCAGGTCGCGCTCGAGCTGACGGCCGAGGCGGCGCTCCTCGGGCTCGTGGGCGCCGTGCTCGGGGTCGCGCTCGGCGCGGCCGCGATCGCCCTCGCCGAGCCGCTCCTCCTCGAGCGGACCGGCGGCGGGTTCCGCCTGTTCCTGCTCACCCCGCGGCTCGTCCTCGGCACGGTCGCCTACGGGGCGCTCCTGGGCGCCGTCGCCGGCTTCGTCCCGGCGCTCCGCGCGGCGCGCGTCGACCCCGCCGTCGCCCTGCGGGAGCTGTAGCCGTGCCGCCGGACGCCGCGGCCGACGCGCCGGTCGTCGAGTGCCGGGGGCTCGAGAAGACCTACGACGGCCCCGGCGGCCCCGTGGCCGCGCTGCGCGGGCTCGACCTCGTGGTCGGGCGCGGGGAGGCCGTCGCGATCACGGGGCCGTCGGGCTGCGGCAAGAGCTCGCTCCTGAACGTGCTCGGCGCGCTCGACCGCCCGACCGGCGGCGTCGCGCGCGTGGCCGGCCGCGACCTGGCGGCGCTCGGCGACGCGCGGGCGCGCGCGCTGTTCCGCCGGAGCGCGGTCGGCTTCGTGTTCCAGCAGTTCCACCTCGTGCCCGTGCTCACGGCCGAGGAGAACGTCGCGCTCCCGCTCCGCTACGCGGGCGTCCCGCGCGCCGAGCGGCGGCGCCGGGCCCAGGCGCTGCTCGCGCGCGTCGGCCTCGCCGCGCGCGCCGAGCACCTGCCGCGCACCCTCTCCGGGGGCGAGCAGCAGCGCGTCGCCGTCGCGCGCGCGCTCGTCACGGGCGCCCCGCTGCTCCTCGCGGACGAGCCGACGGGCAACCTCGACGGCCAGACCGCGCGCGACGTGCTCGCGCTGCTGCGCGCCGCGACCGCCGACGGCGCGGCGGGCGGGGGCGGCGTCACGCTCCTCGTCGTCACGCACGACGCGGAGCTCGCGGCGAGCCTCGACCGGCAGGTCCGCCTGCGCGACGGGCGGGTCGACCCGGGGGCTTGACGCCGGGCCCGCCGCGGCTCAGCGCCGCGCGCGCCGCGCCTCGAGCCGGCTCGCCAGCTCGTCCGCCTCGTCCCAGCCCTCGGCCGCGGCCCGGCGCAGGCGGTCCAGGGCCGCCTCGAGGGCGCCGCCCTGCGCCCAGGCCAGGTCGGGCTCGGCCACGAGCGCGCGCCCGAGGCGCAGGATCGCGAGGCGGCCCTGCGGCGAGTCGACGTACGTGTGCTCGTCGGCCAGGAGCAGCAGCCGCGCGGCCTCGCGCGGGTCGCGGCGGACCGGACCGCGCGGCGCGAGGTGGAGCAGCCCGAGCGCGGCGAGCTCGCCCACGGCCAGGCCCGGGGCCCGCGCGCGGCCGGCCTCGTCGATCGCCGCGCGGAGCTCGTCCGCGACGGCCGGCCCGAGGGCCCGCGCCCGCCCGCACAGCGCGAGGACGCGCTCCCAGTGCTCGACCTGGCGGTCGGCGAGGGCGCGTTCGAAGGTCGCGCCGGCGGGCGCCCCCGCGAGCTCCTCGAGCGAGGCCAGGCCGAGGAGGACCTGTCCTCGCTGCCCCGAGGGCTTGCCGCGCCCGTGCTCGTCGAGCCAGCGCTCGAGCGCCGCGCGCGTGCGCGTGAGCAGCGAGGCGACGCGGAGCTCGGGGTGCTCGTGGAGGAGCAGCGCGACGAGCAGCGCCGTGCGGGCCCACGGGCCGTCCGAGTTCGGGGGCTCGTCGAGGACCGTCCGGGCGAGCGCGAGCGCGGCCGCAGGGTCGCGGCGCGCGCCGAGCGTGCCCAGCGCCGTCGCCCAGGCCAGCTCGCGGCGGGCCTCGGGCGCCCCGTCCGCGGTGGCCGCCTCGAAGCACAGCCATGCGCCGGTCCGGTCGGGGACGAGCCCGGGCCCCGCGCCCCGCGCGACCCCGTCGCGCAGCAGGCAGCCCACGACGTGCAGCGCCTTGGCGCGCCACAGGGTGTCCTCGGGGCCCGGCCCCGCGAGCTCCAGCGCGCGGAGCGCGAACCACAGCGAGTGGGCCCGGTCGTACGGCGCGTCCTCGGGGCGCGCCGGCGGGCGCGCCGGCGCCGGCGCGAGCTGGAGCTCCCGGTGCATGAGCGTCATGCCCGCGAGCTGCGCCGGCCCCCCCGCCTCGTCGCCCCAGGCCGGGTCCCAGGACCAGCGCTGGAACTCGGGCGTCGAGTCCGGGAGGTCGAGCCACCAGCGCGCGCGGCGGTCGGGCGCGACGGCCGCCGCGCGCGCGCGCGCGAGCGCGTCGTCGAGCGTGACGATCGGGGGCGGCGGCGCGACCTCGCCGGGCAACGCCGCGGGCTCCGCCGCGCCGGC
>JANJTH010000073.1 GCA_024711205.1 Planctomycetota bacterium
GCCGCGAGCGCGGCCTCGAGCGCCTCGCGGGCCCAGGGCGGCCGCGCGGCCGCGAGCGAGCGCGCGGCCGCGCGCGCGACCTCGCGCCGCGGGTCGAGGACGAGGGCCCGCCAACGGGGGCCGTCGACGAGCCTGAGCTCGCACAGGGCCTCGGCGGCCAGCTCGCGCCAGAAGGCCGCCGGGTCGTCGAGCAGCTCGAGCAGGACCGCCGCCGCGGCCGGCCCGAGCCGGGCCAGCTCGCTCGCGGGCGACCAGCACTCCTCGAGGTCGCCGCGGTGGGGGCCGTGGACCCCGCCCCAGAACTCCGAGTCGGCGCGCCGGTCGCGCTCGTCGAGCGCCGCGCGGTGCGCGGCGAGGAGCCGGCGCACCGGCTCGCGCAGCGCCGCGACCTCGGCCGGGTCCACGACCCCCGCGCGCGCGCGCAGCCGCCGGGCCTCCTCCTCGTCCCCGGCGCGCTCCGCGCGCCGCAGCGCCTCGTCCATGGGTCGGGAGCCTCGAGCACCGCGGCTCGCGAGGCGGCCGCGTCAGGCGATCAGGCGGACCTTCTGGAGCTCGCCCTGGTCGAGGTAGAGCCCGCAGTCGGCCGTGCACTTGTCGACGTGGAGCCCCGGCACGTCCTTGTAGTTCACGCGCACGAGCCCCGCCTCGCAGCGCGGGCAGGTCCGGTCGGTCGGGCGCGGGTCCGACGCCGCGACCTTCCACTGGCGCAGGAGGTCGTACTTCTTGCGGCGCAGCGCGTCTTGCCCGGCGCCGGCGCTCGCCTTCGCGAGGTCCTCGGCCTCGCCCGCGTCGAGCCACACGCCGCCGCAGCGGTCGCAGCGGTCGATCGTCACGCCGTCGACCTGGACCTCGCGCATGTCGCCGCGGCACGCCGGGCACGTCATGGGACCTCCTCGCGCCGCGCAACGTACCTGGGCCGCCGGCGCCGGTCAAACCGGGCGAGACCGACGCCGGCGAGGTAGCGTGGAAGCGGCCCTGGAGGACGTCATGAGCGGCGGCACGAGCGGCGACATGAGCGACGTGGAGCACCCGGCGCGCGCCGCGGTCGAGCACGTGGCCGAGGACCTGGCGGAGATCGCGAAGGACGCCGAGGCCCTGCGCGCCCGGCTCGAGCGGCGGCTCGACCGGCTCGCCGAGGCGACGGGCGACCACGTGACCGGCTGGCTCGGGCGGGCGACCGCCGCCGCCCGCCGGCTCGAGGAGGCGCTCGGCGAGGTCGATCGCCGCGTGGACGAGCTCGCCGGGCGTTTCCCGCGGGACTGACGGCCGGCCCCCCCGCGCGTCGTCGATCAGGCGCGCGGCCAGGACCTCTCTGCGCTCGGGCTCGAGGCACGCCGCCCCGCCCGCGGACGCGCCGCGGGGCGCGAGGAGCTGGCGACGTGGACCGGACGCTCGAGCCCGAGCTCATGGAGGACCCGGCGCAGGCGCGGGCCTACGCGGCGGCCGACTTCGCCGCGGCCGACGCGCGCTTCGTGGAGGCGTTCCTCGCGCTCGCGCCGGAGCTCGGCCTCGACCCGGCGCGGCCGGCGCGCGTCGTCGACCTGGGCTGCGGCCCGGCCGGGATCTGCGCCCGGCGCGCGGCCGCGCGCCCGGGCCTCGCGGTCGTCGGGGTCGACGGCGCCGCGGCCATGCTGGCCCAGGCCGGCCCGCGCCCGGCGCGCGTCGCGCTCGTGTGCGCGCGGCTCCAGGCGCCGCCCTTCCCCGCGCGCGCCTTCGACGCGGTCGTGAGCAACAGCCTGCTCCACCACCTCCACGCGCCCGCGGACCTCTGGGCCGCGGTCGCCCGCCTCGGCCGCCCCGGCGCGCCCGTGCTCGTGGGCGACCTGTTCCGGCCCGACACGCCCGAGGCCGCGCGCCGGATCGTGGCCGAGCACGCCGGCGGCGAGGACCCGCTCCTCCAGCGCGACTTCCTGCTCTCGCTCCACGCCGCCTGCACGCCCGACGAGGTCCGGGCCCAGCTCCGCGCCGCGGGCCTCGAGCGCGCGCTCGCGGTCGAGGTCGTGAGCGACCGCCACCTGTTCGTGCGCGGCCGCCTGCCCCACGAATTCCATTAGGATCCGCGCCCCGCGCGGCCCCCCTCGACCCGGAGGCGCCCGCGCGGCAGGGGGGCAGCATGAGCGGCAAGGGCGAGCGCATGCGCGAGGCGGTCGCGCGGCTCGAGGCGCGGCGCGCGGTCGCGCAGGCCATGGGCGGCGAGGACAAGGTCGCGGCCCAGCACGCGGCGGGGAAGCTCACGGCGCGCGAGCGGATCGCGCTCCTCGTCGACCCGGGCTCGTTCCTCGAGCTGGGGATCCTCGCCAAGCACCTGCCCAACCCGGTCCTGCGCGGCAAGCACACGCCGGCCGATGGCGTGGTCACGGGCGTCGGCAAGGTCGACGGCCGCGACGTGGGCGTCGTCGCCTGGGACTTCACGGTCATGGCCGGCTCGATCGGGCAGGTGGGCGAGGTCAAGGTCGCGCGCATGCGCGAGCTGTGCCTGCGCGAGCGGCTCCCGATCGTGTGGCTGATCGACTCGGCCGGCGCGCGGATCCAGGAGGCCGCGGGCAGCCAGTTCGCGGGCTCGGGCCACCTGTTCCGCGAGCAGGTCGTCATGTCGGGCGTCGTCCCGCAGGTGACCGCGCTCATGGGCCCGGGGATCGCCGGCACGGCGTACATCCCGGGGCTCGCCGACGTCGTGTTCATGGTCAAGGGGATCGGCGCCATGGCGCTGGCCGGCCCGCCGCTCGTCAAGGCCGCGATCGGCGAGGACATAGACGAGCAGCGCCTGGGCGGGAGCGCGGTCCACTGCCGCGACAGCGGCTGCGCGCACCTCGAGCTCCCGGACGACGCGGCCTGCCTGGCCGCGATCCGCGAGTACCTCTCCTACATGCCCTCGCGCGCGGGCGAGAAGCCGCCCGTGCTCCCCTGCGACGACCCGGTCGACCGGCGCGAGGAGCGCCTGCTCGAGCTCGTGCCCGACGACGTGCGCTACGGGTTCGACATGCGCGAGGTGATCCGCCTCGTCGTCGACCACGGCAAGTTCTTCGAGCTCCAGCCCGAGTTCGGGCGCGCGCTCCTGACCGGGTTCGCGCGGCTCGGCGGGCGCCCGGTCGGGTTCGTGGCCTCGCAGAGCACGCAGGCGGGCGGCGCGCTCGACAACGACGCGGCCGACAAGGCCGCCCGCTTCGTGACCCTCTGCGACGCGTTCGAGGTCCCGCTCGTGTTCCTCCAGGACGTGCCGGGCTTCTGGGTCGGCAGCCGCGTCGAGAAGGCCGGGATCATCCGCCACGGCGCGAAGATGCTCTACGCGGTCGCCTCGGCGACCGTCCCCAAGCTCACCGTCGTCGTCCGCAAGGGGTACGGGGCCGGCTACTACGTCATGTGCGGGCGCGCCTACGAGCCCGACCTGCTCGTCGCCTGGCCGACGGCCGAGGTCAGCCTCATGGGCGCCGAGGGCGCCGTGAACATCATCTACGGCAAGCAGATCGCTGAGGCCCCCGACCCGGCCGCCGCGCGCGCCGACCTGGTCAAGCAGTTCAAGTCGTTCATCGACATCTACATCGCCGCCGAGCAGGGGCTCGTCGACGACATCATCGACCCGCGCGAGACGCGCGCCGTCCTGTGCCGCGCGCTCGAGCTCACGGCGAACAAGAAGGTCGAGCGCCCGGCCCGCAAGACGGGGGTGTGGCCGGTCTAGTCGCCGGGCTTCGGCCCGCCGGCCGGCGCCGGCGCGGCGTCGAGCGCGACGCGGAGGCCGAGCCAGGCCGCGCGGGTCGCGGGCGCCCAGTCGGCGCGCAGCCGGGCGGTCGGCCGGCGGTAGGCGTCCGCGAGCGCGGCGGCGCGCGCGCGCTCGTCCGCGGGCGGGAGCTCGAGGCCGAGGAGCGCGGCGCGCTCCGCGAGCCAGGCGGGGACCTGCGCGAGCGTCCGCTCGACCGCGTCGGCGTGGACGGCGCGCAGGGCGAGGTCGTCGGGGCCGAACGGCTCGATCAGGGGCAGCCATGCGCCGCCGCGGACGCGGCGCGTCCCGGGCGCGGCCCCCGGGTCGGCGGTCCACTCGCTCACGTTGCCGGCGGCGTGGCGGAGCCCCCAGGGCGAGACGTCGCGCCTCGCGTCGGCGCCAGCGCGCAGCGCGGACTTCGCGCCGGCAAAGTAGAGCGCGGCGTCCTCGGGCTGCGGCTTCGTCTCGCCCCACGGCCAGGTCCGGTCGGCGCAGGCGGCCCACTGCCACTCGGCCTCGGTGGGCAGGCGCAGGCCGGCCCAGCCGCAGTAGGCGGCGGCCTCGTCGGCGTCGAGCGCGGTCGCGGGGAGGTCCGGGCGGTCGTGCGCCCAGCGCGCCGGGTCGCGCCCGACCGCCCGCGCGAAGGCGACCGCCTGCCCCGCGCGCACCTCGTCGCGCCCCAGGAAGACGCCCTCGACGTCGACGGCCGCCGCGAACACGCGCGCGGCGTCCCCCACCTCGCCCGGCACGACGCGGCCGGGCGGGACCCACACGAGCTCCGAGCCGTCGCGCGCCCAGCGGTAGACGCCCTCGTCGTCGGTCGGCGCGAGCCCCGCGGGCAGCGGGAGCGGCGGGAGCCGCGCCGCCCCGGCGTCGTCGGGGAACCAGCAGCGCGCCTCGACCCGGACCGGCGGCCCGAGCTCCCCGCCCGCCCAGCGCAGGGCGAGGTCGAGCGCGTTCGAGCCGCGGCGGAGCCGGTGCTCGACCCGGAGCGGGGCGTCGCCGGGGCCGCTGGCGAGGAGCCGCCAGGCGCGGGCGCCCTGCTCGCGGCCGTGCACCTCGAGCGGGAGGTCCGGCGCCGGCGCGCCGTCGGCCGGGGGCACGCGGCGGACCTCGAGCGCGAGGACGCGCGCCTGCGTGAGCGCGGGGTAGGGGGCGAGCGCGAGCGGCGGCGGGGCGGGCGCGGCCTGCGCCGCGGGCCCGGCGAGCTGGACCCGCAGCACGACGAGCGCGAGGACGAGCGTCAGGAGGACGACCGAGAGCGGCAGGGCCGCCGCGACGAGCCGACGCCGCCGGCGCTCGGCGGCCGCCGCGACGAGGCGCGGGACCTTCGCCGCGGCCTCGGTCGGGCGCCCGGCGAGGAACCGGTCGAGGTCGTCGCGCAGGGCCGCGGCCGACGGGTAGCGGTCGCCCGGGTCCTTCGCCATGGCGACGACGACGACCGCCTCGAGGTCGCCCGGGACCTCGGGCCGGTCGACGGACGGCCAGCGCGGCTCCTCCGTCATGACCTTCGTGAGCACGCGCATGTGCGAGGTCGCCGTGAACGGCGGGCGGGCGGAGAGCGCGGTGAACAGGACGGCGCCCAGCCCGTAGACGTCGAGGCGCGCGTCGCCGCCGCCCGTGATCTGCTCCGGAGCCATGTAGGCGGGCGTGCCCAGGAGCTGGCCCGTGCGCGTCATGCGGTCGCCCGCCGCCTCGCGGGCGAGCCCGAAGTCGAGGAGCACGGGCGAGCCGTCGGGCCGGACGAGCACGTTCTCGGGCTTCAGGTCGCGGTGGAGCACCCCCTGCGCGTGGACGGCCACGAGCGCGTCGGCGAGCTCGCGCGTGAGCCGCGCGGCCTCGTGCGGGTCGAGGGCCCCGCGGGTCAGGCGCGCGCGGAGCGACTCGCCCTCGACGAGGTCCGTCACGAGGTACGGCCCCTCGGGCGAGCGCCCGAGGTCGTGCACGACGAGCACGTTGCGGTGCCGGACCCGCGCCAGGAGCTCGGCCTCGCGGGTGAACCGGAGGACCGACTCCTCGTCGGCCGCGAGCGTGTGGATCACCTTGACCGCGAGGCGGCGCGGCAGCCCGTCGCGCTCGGCCTCGTAGACGGCGCCCATGCCGCCGCGGCCGATCTCGCGCACGACCTCGTAGTGGCCGATGGTCCGCACGGGGACAGCTTAGCCGGACTCGCCGTCAGCGCGCGACGCGGAAGCCGAGGTTCTCGATCCGCTTGTCGGGCGAGACGGCCCAGCGGAAGGTCACGAGCAGCGTGATCGCCGGGTGGTGCCAGGGGGCCCCGCGCGCCACGCGGTCGGGGCCGTCGGCCGGACCGGTCGGATCGGTGGCGGGCGCCGCGGCGATGTCGGCGAAGACGTCGGCCGTCCACTCCATGACGTTGCCGGTCATGTCGAAGCAGCCCCGCGGCGTGCAATCGCGGGGGAACCTCCCGACCGGGGCGGTGTGCGTGAACCCGTCGTCTTCGAGCAGGCCGTTGACCCAGCCCGTCTGCGGGGGCTCGTCGCCCCAGGCGCGGAGCCGCGCGTCGGGCCCGCGCGCCGCCCACTCCCACTCGGCCTCCGTCGGCAGGCGCAGCCCCGCCCAGGCGCAGT
>JANJTH010000090.1 GCA_024711205.1 Planctomycetota bacterium
CCCGGCGCGGCCGCGAACGGGTCCGCGCCCGGCGCGGCGAACGGGTCCGCGCCCGGCGCGGCGAACGGGTCCGCGCCCGGCGCGGCGAAGGGATCTCCGAGGGCTCCGGCCTGCCCGAACGGGTCCGCCGCGGCGTGCGGCACCCCGAAGGGGTCCGCGGCCGGCGCCCCCACCCCGCCGAACGGGCCCGGAGCCTGCGCCGCGGCGGCGCGCGGCGCCTCGTCCGCCTGCGCCGCGGCGGCCTCGAGCAGCGCCCGGACCTCGCCGGCCGCCGGCCGCTCCGCCGGGTCGCGCGCCAGGCAGCGGAGCACGACCTCGCGCAGCGCGCGCGGGAGGCTCTCGGGGTCGGCCGGGCGCGGCCACGCCCCGGTCGCGAGCCGGTAGAGGAGCACCCCGAGCCCGTAGACGTCCGCCGGCGCCCCGGCCTGCTCGAGCCCGCCCTGGACGACCTCGGGCGCCGTGACGTTCCCGAAGCTCTCCGCGATCGAGCGCCCCACCCGCGCCCAGGCGAGGAGGCGCCGCACGCCGCCCACGCGGCCCGGCGCGGCGAGGAGCACGTTGGGGACGCAGGCGTCGAGGAGCGTCGCCTCGAGCCCCTCCTCGCCGGCGCCGACCCGCACGTTGCGCGGCGACAGGTTCCGGTGCAGGAGCCCCGCCGCGTGCATGCGCTCGAGCGTCGCCGCGACCTGCGCGCCGATCGCCGCCGTGGCCGAGCCCTTGACCCGCCCCCCGTGGACCTCCCGGAAGCCCTCGAGGTCGTCGCCCTCGACGTGGGCCGTGACGACGTAGGGATACTCGCGCAGGTGCGCGCCGAGGTGCACGATCCGCGCGACGCCCGGGAGCCCCGCCCGCGCCAGCTCGCCGAGCGGGCGCAGCGACGGCCGCGGGTCGACGACGCTGGCCCGGTCCCACAGGACCTTGATCACGCAGTCCTCGGGCTCGCCCCCCTCGGTCTGCCGCTCGACGAGGAACGTCGGCCCGCTCCCGCCGGCGCCCAGGATCCCCTTCGGCATGTAGCGCGCGAAGTCGAACGGCATGAACCGGTCCGGCGCGAGGTTCGCCGCGTTCACGAGGTGGATCAGCGCCCCGTCGAGGTCGCCGCCGACGAGCGCGACGAGGTGCAGGCCGTACTGGACGGTCGCCGGGTCCGCCCCGAACGCCGCCGCCTCGCGGTAGTAGCGCTCGGCGGCCTGCGGCCCGACCGACGACACGAGGATCCCCGCGAGCTGGAGCGCGGCCTCCCCGTACTCCTCGCCCGCCCAGTGGCAGCGGCCGAGGTCGCGCTTGGCGCGCCTCGCTATGTCGACGATCGCCGGCGCCGGGGGGACGAGCGCGTCCGCGAGCCGCCCGACGGGCGAGGTCCCCATCTTCTCGTGCAGCTTGCGGAGCGCGGTCGCCACGATCTTCGGCAGGTCGTGGGCCGAGATCGCGCGCCCCTTGAGCAGGTCGCTCTCGACCGTCTCGTCGAAGTCCTCGAGCCGGTCCGCGACGTGGAACAGCCACTCGCGGTTGGGCAGGATCTCGCCCGCGACCTCCGCGAACGCCGTCGCGCGCTCCGCGAGCTCGCGCGCCCGCTCGAGCCGGCCGCGCGCGTCCGCGTCGCGCGCCGCGATCGCGCGGCCCTCCTCGCGGTCGAGCCGCTCCGGCGCGAGCGCGTCGAGGTAGCGCGACCAGCTCGGCTGGCTCCGCACGACGTCGGTCAGGTGCCAGTGGAGCGCGTCGACGAGCAGGTCGCGCCAGCAGCCGAGGCGGACGATCGGGTGCTCCTCCTCGAGCCCCGCGACCTCGACGAGGCCCCGGCGCAGCGCCTCGGTCGCGCGCGCGGCGGCGTCGGCGACCCCGCCCTGGACCAGCCCCGCGTCGAGGAGCTGCGCGAACAGCGCCGGGCCGTCGAGCTCGCCGAGCCCGAGCAGCGCGCCCGCGGCGTCGCGGGCCGTGTCGAGGTCGATGAAGAAGCCGTCGAGGAAGTCGAGGAACAGCCGCCCCTCGAGCTGCGCCTCGGCGACGAAGGGGGCCTGGACCTTCTCGCCGAACGCCTCGCAGTAGTCGTGCTCGCCGCCTGTCTCCATGAGGAGCCAGGCCTGCTTGAGCCCCACGACGAGCGTCTGGAGCGCGCGCTCGAACGCGTCCTCGACGGCGGCCGCGAGCTCGTCGCGGCCCCCGAACACCTGCTCGAGGTGCTCGAGGAGCTCCTCGCGCGCCTCGAGCTCGTCGTGGTGGACGAGCCGCACCCCGCAGCCGAGGGTCGCCAGCGCGTAGCGCAGGACCTCGGTGCCGACGCCGGTGGCGAGCCCTGCCCCGCCGTGCGCACCGTCCATCATCGGCCCTCGGCCCCCCTCCAGCCGCGGGCCGGGCGGCCACACCGCCCGATCCCGCCTCTCGACACGAGCTTAGCCCGCTCGTCACGGGCCAGCAACGCGCGGCTCGCCCCTCCCGCGCGCGGCCCGGCCCTTCGGCCCGCGGTTTGACACGGCCGGGGGCGGGAGGTACCAAGGGCGCCTCGGGACGAGGGGCGCCTCGGGGCGAGGGGGAGCCGCATGGCCCGCAAGATCGCGGCCTTGGTCGAGCAGGTCCACGACTGCCCGGTCTTCAAGGTCGGCGACAAGATGACCCTGTCCCTCCCCGAGGTCGTGACCGACGAGTGCGACGCCGTGTGCGCGATCGCCGTCGCCGACCTCCTGCCGTGGACGATCAAGCTCACGGCGGGCGGCGCGCTCGCCGAGCGGGTCCTCCTCTGCCGCGGCTGCCGCGGGGGCAAGGCCCAGGCCGGCTTCCACCTCGAGGGCCAGGTCGAGGTGTCGCGCGACGCCCAGAAGACGCGCAAGTTCGTGTCGCTCCGCTCGATCCCCATGTTCGCGTCGCTGCCCGACCGGCAGCTCGACAAGATCATCCCGATGATCCAGGACGACGAGCACGCGGACGGCGTGCGGATCATCGAGTTCGGCGAGCCCGGCAAGGCGCTCTCGATCATCGTCCGCGGCCAGGTCGAGGTGCTCAAGCCGGGCGAGGACGGGCAGGACAAGCTGCTCGGCGTGCTCTCGGCCGGCGAGTGCTTCGGCGAGATGTCGCTGCTCACGGGCGACCCGTGCAGCGCGACGATCCGGGCCAAGGGGGCGGTGCGCACGATGACCGTGCTGAAGCGCGACTTCGACGGGCTCCTCGCGCGCAACCCGGTGCTCAACCGCTACTTCTCGAAGCTGCTCGCCCTCCGCCTGAACAAGATGTCGAAGCAGTTCAGCGACGAGACGAGCAAGGCCGTCACGGGCAACCTCACGATGATCGGGCCGACGGAGCTCGTGCAGGCGATCACCGTGACGAGCCGCACCGGCACGCTGCGGATCACGGCCGCGGGCGGGCGCTGGGTCGAGCTGTTCTTCCACGAGGGGCAGATCTGGAGCCTCGCCGCGGCGGACCCCGACGCCGAGGAGGCGTTCTACGACTTCCTGACCTGGACGGACGGGCAGTTCGGCTTCCAGCCGGCCGAGCGGCCGCCCGCGGAGCGCGGGTTCTTCAAGGACACGACGTCGCTCCTGCTCGAGGGCATGCGCCGGCAGGACGAGGGCAGCCAGACCGGTCTCGTCGAGTGACGCCGGCGCGCGGACGGCGCGCCGCGTGAGCGGCGCGGGCGGGCGGGTCGCGATCACGCCGCGCGGGCTCTCGATCGACGGGCGGACCCGGCTCCTCTACGGGGGCGAGGTCCAGTACTACCGCGTGCGCGACCCGCGGGGCGACCCCGCCGCGACGCGGCGGCTGTGGGCCGAGGCGCTCGACCGCGTCGTCGAGTGCGGCATGAACCTCGTCACCGCCTACGCGCCGTGGGACGTGCACGAGCCGGCGCCCGGCCGGTTCACGTTCGAGGGCGAGGCCGACCTGCCGGCGTTCCTCGCCATGTGCCGGGCGCGCGACCTCGCGGTCGTGCTCAAGCCGGGGCCGTTCATCAACTCGGAGTGGCCGGACGGGCTCGGCTCGTTCGGCGCCGTCCCGGCCTGGTTCGCGGCCGCGCATCCCGAGGCCATGGCGCGGCGCCCCGACGGCGCCCTCTTCTCGGTCGACCTGCTCGGGCGCGCGCGCGGGGCCCAGCCGAGCCTGTTCGCGCCCGCGCTGCTCGAGGCGACGGCGCGCTGGTTCGCGGCGCTCGCGCCGATCGTGCGCCGGTTCGTCCACGACGAGCCGACGGTGTTCGCGCTCCAGCTCGACAACGAGACGAACTTCTACTTCTCGGACCGCTACGCCGTCGACCACGCGCCGCCCGCGCTCGCCCACTGGCGGGGGTTCCTGCGCGCGCGCTACGGGACGGTCGAGGCGCTGAACGCGGCCTGGGGGGCGCGCTGGCCCTCGTTCGAGGAGGCGCCGGCCCCGCGCGGGCGCGCGCCCGCGGGCGCGCCGCCCGCGACGAACCGCTGGCACCAGGACTGGTGGGACGCCGGGCAGGCCGGGATCGAGGCCTTCCAGCGCGCGCTGCGCGGGCTGTGGGAGGGGCTCGGCGTGCGCGAGCCCGACGTCCTGTTCGTGACGAACGACTCGCCGCACAGCTTCCCGTTCCGCGACCTGTCGCCGTGGGACCCGAAGGTCAAGAACGCCGCGGGGCTGGCGATGCTCGACGCCTACCCCAGGCAGTTCCCGACCTCGGGCGCGCGCCCGCTCGACTACCCGTTCCTGACCGGCTACTTCTCGCGGCGGTTCGCGCGCAGCAACGACGCCTACGCGTTCGCGGGCGCCCCGCCCGTGGCCGCGGGCAAGTGCTACGGGGCCGAGCTGGAGGGGGGGCTGTTCGGGCTCCCGCTCCTGAACGTGCCGCTGCCCGTCCCGCCCGCGGCGACGGACCACGTGCTCCTCCAGCACGTCGGGCGCGGGAGCGCGCTCGCGGCCGTCTACGTGCTCCGCGGCGGGCTCAACCGCGACGGCACGCCCTACTTCGCGAACGCGGCGCTCGGGGTCGACGGGCGGCCGGGGCCCCGCTGGGAGGTGCTGCGCCGCTGGGGGCGCGCGCTCGCGCTCGCGGGCGACGACCTGCTCGCGAGCGAGGACCTGGCGCCTCCCGCGCCGGACGCGGGCGACGCGCTCGGGCGCGGCGTCGCCGTCGCCGTCGACTCGCGCGTGACCGCGCCGGCCGCGGGCCTGGCGCGCATGCCGCTCGACGTGCAGGCCGTCGACGCGCCGGGCGCCTTCGGCTGGCTCGAGGACGCCGGGCTCGAGCCCGACGTCCTCGACCTGCGCGACCTGGCCCCCGCCGACGGCGACGGAGCCGCCCCCGGGGGGGCGGACGGCGCGGCGCGGGCCGCGCGCGCGCTCGCCGGCCTGCGCCTGATCGTGTGGGCGAACGCCGACGCGACCTGCGAGGCGGCGGCGCGCGCGCTCGACGCGTGGGTGCGGCGCGGCGGGACGCTCGTGACGCTCGTGCACCGCGGGCGGTTCGACCTCGGCTGGCGGCGCGGGACCGCGGTCGAGGCGCTCCTCGCGGACGGCCTGTTCGGCGACGGCGCGCCGCTCGGGACGGCGCAGGCCGGGCTCCTCGGCGGGCCGAGCGTCGAGCTGTGCGCCCCGGGCGGCCCGGCGGGGCCGCTGCGGACGGGGCCCAGCCAGACGCGCTACCGGCTCGCGGGCGACGCCGCGCCGCTCGCGCGCGCGCGGCCGTCGCTCGGCGGCCAGCTCCTGGGCGGCCGCCGGGGC
>JANJTH010000091.1 GCA_024711205.1 Planctomycetota bacterium
CGGGGGGAGCGGGCACACGCCGTCCTCGCAGCCCTGCGCGTCTCCCGCGGGCCCCGCGGCCGGCGGCGACGCCGCCGGCGCCGCGGCGGCCGGGGCCGCCCCGCGCAGGGCCTGCCAGGAGGCGGGCGGCCGGTGCCCACGGTAGAGCACCTGCCGGCCGCGGGCGAGCACGACGATCGTGGGCGTCCCGCGCACGTCGAGGAGCCGGGTCAGGCGCAGGTCCCGGTCGCGGACCTGCGGGAAGCCGCCGTAGCCCCAGGCCGCGATCGTGGTCCGGACCTCGGCGTCGTCGACCACGTCGTCGCGGCCCGGCACGACGCCCACGAACCGGAGGCCCTGGCCGTGCTCGCGCGCGGCCGCGGCCACCGCCGGCGCCTCCTCGCGGCACGAGGCGCACCAGGTCTGCCAGAACACGAGCGCGACGTGCTCGCCCCGCTCGAGCGCCTGCTCGAGGTCGTGGCGCCCGCCGTCGAGGTCGGTCACCGCGAGCGGAGCGTCGACGGCCCCGGGGGCGGCGGCCGGGTCCGGACGGGGGGCGGCGCAGCCGGCGAGCAGGGCGAGCGAGAGCCAGAGGGCAGGGCGCACGGCGGCCTCCAGGGTCAGAAGTCCCAGCGCAGCCCGAGCGAGACGATCCGCTGGTCGATCCCGTCGCTGCGCAGCACGTAGTCCCCGCCCAGGTCGACGGAGACCCGGCCGATCTTCCACGTCAGCTTGAGCCCGATCGTGTGCGCGTCGAAGTCGCCCAGGTCGGCGTCCTGCGTCCGGTACTCCCCGGCGAGGAACGCGGCGCGCGCCCCGGGCGGGACCTGGAACCGGTCCTGGAAGTCGATCGCCGCCGACTGCCGGTAGTAGCGGTAGCGGAGGCGCGCCCGCAGCCGGTCGTCCACGATCCACTGGTGGACCTGGAGCTCGACGGTCGCGCTCGTGATCCCCCAGGAGTCGGTGTAGCCACGCAGGCCGAGGCCCACGGCCGTGCCGGTCTCGAAGTGCCGGCGGAGCTCGCCCCACAGCGCGTAGCGCAGGCGCGAGTCGGGCAGCTCCTCGGCCACCTCGACCCCGCGGGCCTGGTTGTCGAGCAGCGGATTGAACGGGTCCGACGGATCCTCGAGCACCACGCCGTTGTAGGCCGTCTCGAGGAAGCCCGACTGGCGGGTGAACGACGCGCCGACGCTCAGGTGGAGCGCGGGCGAGAGGACCTGGTACCAGCCCAGGTTCAGGGTCAGGGTCGTGCGGCCCTCGTCGCCCTCCTCGGCGCCGTCGAAGCGGATCACCTTGACCGTGTCGAGGTAGCCGTTGAGCCCGAGCGAGAGCGTCGTCGACTTCTCGAACAGGTCCCACTCGACGTTGCCGCCCACGCCGAACGACTGGTAGTCGTACTCGGCGCCGAAGCCCACGTGCGCGCCGAGCCGGACCGCCTCGGTCAGCGCGTAGCGGGCCGAGAGGTCGCCCCCGAAGTAGTTGTCGCCGGACGCGCCCGACTGCTCGGGGTAGCGGCTCAGGCGGTCGATCGAGGCGCTCGACACGTAGTCGTAGGAGCCCTTGAGCTGGAGCGCGAGGCGCTCGGTCACGTTCACGCCGACGACGATCACGGGCTCGACCACGGTCAGCGACTCGTCGAGGAACGGGTTGCCGTCGCCGCGCCCGTCGGTCGAGTCGTAGTAGCCGAGCCGGACCTCGACGAAGCCGTCGCCGGGCTTCCCCCCCAGCTTCGGGCCCTCCCCGGGCTCCGCCGCGGCCGGCGGCTGCCCGGACGCCTCCGGCGGCGCCGCCGCGCCGCCGCCCGGGGCGCCCGGGGCCGGCGTGGCCAGGTCCGCGCCGGAGGGCGGCTCCTGGGCCGCGGCGACGGACGCGAGGGCCAGGGACGCCGCGAGGGCCACGCCCGCGCGTCGCGGGCCCGCGGCACCCCGGGCCGGGTCGGCGGCGCGTCGGGGGCGCGTCAGTAGCACCCGCAGCCTCCGCCGGCGGACGCGCCGATCCCGCCCGCGCTGCCCTCGCGCGAGTAGTAGACCTTCTGATCGAGGTGGGTCTGGGTCGGCCCGTCGTCGAGCTGCATGATCGGGTCGGCGAGCCGCCGGCGCTCGGTGAAGTCGACGGCCTGACAGCCCGAGAGCAGGGTCGCCGCGAGCAGGGACGTCGCGAGCGACCCGCTCGCGCGCGTCAGCGCGCGGGGCGGCCGCGCGACGGCCGGCGCCCCGCGGGCCGTCGCGTCGGGTGCCTCGTCGAGTGCCTCCTGGGCTCTCCCTCGTGTGCAGGCTCCAGCGGGCGTGGTCATGGGCGAGGGAGACGCAAGGGGCCGGCCAAGCGCGCCGGCGTCGGCGCGGGGGGGGCGCCCCCGCGCGGGGGGCTCCCGGGCCTCGCGCGGTCATGGCCCGCGGCGCCGGCGGTTGCGCGCGAGCGAGGGGGCGTCGCGGCCTCGCCGGATCCCGCCCGCGGCGGGCGGAGCCCGCGTCCATACGCAGGATCTACAACGCCGTCGAGCAGGCCTTACAACGGGCGCGCGGGCCGGACGCCGGTCGCGCGGGCCGCGCGCCGGCCGAGGTGACCCCGTGCGGCTCCGCGACCTGCCGGCCCTGAGCGCGCGCGCGGCCGAGGTCCTGCGCGACGAGGGCGCCCGGGGGCTCGCGGCCCGCGCGCGCCGGCGCCTCGCGGGCGGGCAGCAGGCGCTGTTCGACGACTACGCGGGCTGGCTGCGCGCAGGCGTCGCCGACCCGCCGCCGGGGGCCGACCGCTCGGACCTGCGCGTCGACGTCGTGACGCCCGTGTGCGACCCGCCGCCCGCGGCGCTCGCGGCGCTGTGGGCCTCGCTCCGCGCGCAGCGCCACGAGCGCTGGCGCTGGGTCGTGTGCGACGACGCCTCGACCGACCCGGCCGTCGCGCGCCTGCTCGCGGACCTCGCGCGCGACCCGCGCGTGACGGTCGTCCGCGCGCCCGCGCGCGGCGGGATCAGCGCGGCCACGAACCGGGCCCTCGCGGCGCGCGCGGGCGCCGGGGGGCCGGGCGACCTCGTCGCGTTCGTCGACCACGACGACGCGCTCCACCCCGACGCGCTCGGGCGCGTGGCCGCCGCCTTCGACGAGGACCCGGCCGCGGACGTCGCGTTCACGGACGAGGACAAGCTGGACGCGCGGGGCGGGCGCCGTGCGCCGTTCCTGAAGCCGCCCTGGGACCCGACGCTCCTCCTGCGCTGCAACTACGTCGCGCACCTGCTCGTCGTGCGCCGGGCCCTGCTCGACCGGCTCGCCCCCGAGGGCGCCGGGCTGCGCGGGGCCTACGACGGGAGCCAGGACTACGACCTCGCGCTGCGCGCCTGCGAGGTCGGGCGGCGCTTCGCGCACGTGCCGCAGGTCCTCTACCACTGGCGCGAGGTCCCGGGCTCGGTCGCGCGCGCGGCCGGGGCGAAGCCCTGGGCCTACGCCGCCGCGCGGCGCGCGCTCGAGGACGCGCTCCGCCGGCGCGGGCTCGCGGGCACGGTCGGTCCGGGCCCCTGGCTCGGGGCCTACGCGGTCGACCTCGCGCCGGTCGTCGCCCCGGGCGACGTGTCCGTCGTCACGGACGGGCCCCCGCCCGCGTGGCTCGCGGCGCGGCCGTGGCGCGAGGTCCTGCCCGCGGGCCCGGGCCCCGACGCGGCCGCGCGGCGCG
>JANJTH010000105.1 GCA_024711205.1 Planctomycetota bacterium
CGCGCCGCGCGCGCGGCGCCAGCCGGATCGAGGCCGGGGCGCGCGGCGCCGGGGCCGCCGCGCCGGCGCCGCGGGGTGCGTGGTAAGGTCCGCGCGCCCGGGCGCGGTCCCGGTCGAGGAGGCGTGCGTGAGCAAGAAGCGCGGCGGGCCCGGTGGCTTCGACATGGGCAACCTCATGGGCATGATGCAGAAGGCCCAGGAGCAGGCCGAGAAGATGAAGAAGAAGCTCGAGGCCGAGCTCCGCGACAAGACCGTCGAGGGCTCGACCGGGGGCGGCCTCGTCACGGTCACGGCCACGGGCAACCTCGACGTCCGCGCGGTGAAGATCGACGCGTCGCTCCTCAAGCCCGAGGAGAAGGACATGCTCGAGGACCTCGTGGCCGCGGCCGTGAACGTCGCGCTCAAGAAGGCGAAGGGGCTCGCCGACGAGGCGCAGCAGGGCGAGCTCGGGAGCCTCATGGGCGGCATGGGCCTCCCCGGCATGGGCGGCGGCGGCGGCGGGATGCCGGACCTGTCGAAGCTGTTCGGCGGCTGAGGGCGCGCGGCGGGCGGTCGCCGCACTCCGGGCCTTCGAATGGGATCCCGCCCGGCTCCGTCCCCGCGGGAGGGGCGCTCTGTTACCCTCCGCCCCCCCCGCGCGGCGGCAGCCCCCCGCGCGGGCGGACTCCCCCGGGGCTGCTTCGGAGCCACTCCCCATGCAGGTCACTCGCCTCGTCGCGTGCGCCGCGCTGTGCGCCGCCCTCCTCGCGCCCGCGGCCGCCGCGCGGGACGTCTACGTCTCGATCGCGACCGGAAAGAACGACAACCCGGGCACGAAGGAGGCGCCGAAGAAGCTCCTCTGGCGCGTCATCAACGAGATCCAGCCGGGCGATCGCATCCACGTCGCGGCCGGCGTGTATGCGGGGCAGGGCAAGTCGGGCGTCATGCCGAAGATCGAGGTCGGCGACGTCGTGATCCAGGGCGGCTGGAACGCCGACTTCAGCGAGCGCAACCCGTTCGTCCACCTGACGATCATCAGCCCGCCCGGCGACGCGCAGGGCGCGGGGAAGACCGTGTTCCACGTCGAGGCGTCGTCGAACAAGATCGACCAGGTGACGCTCGACGGGTTCTGCATCGACCGCGGGCCGGGCAACTACTACTTCAGCGACGGCGAGCCGGGCGCGAACCAGCGGATCGCGGGGCACGCCGACAACTCGTGCTGGGGCTACCAGGCGCTGAACGTCAAGAAGTCGGGCTCCGACCCGACGATCGTCATGATCGGCAACGGCTCGTTCGTGGTGAAGAACATGCTCATCGTGAACAGCCCGTGGTGGGGGATCTACGTCAAGTGCGGCGGCGCCGGCGAGACGCTGCTCGAGAACAACCTCGTCCTGATCGCCGGGAGCCGGGGGATCGAGGCGATCCCGGGGAGCGGCTGGGGGAACCCGACGATCACGCTCCGCAACAACACGGTCGCGTTCGTGCACACGTTCGGCTCGGACGGGCGCGGGCTCTCGCTCGACCCGCGCGGCTGCAAGACGGTCGCCGAGAAGAACGTCGTCGCGTTCTGCGACGAGGGCGGGGTCACGACGAAGTTCGCGCCCTCGGGCGACGCGCTCGCGCTCGTCGACAACCTGTTCTTCTTCGCGAAGAAGGCCGACATGAACGTCGCCGGCAACGGCCTCTGCAACGCGGCGGACTTCGAGGACGAGCTCACGATCTCGAAGGTCACGGGCAACGTGCACCAGCTCCCGGGCTTCGTCGCGAAGCTCGCCCCGGCCTGGATCCACCGCTACACGATGCGCGAGGTCGACTACCTGGCCGGGGGCAAGGTCACGAACGACGAGGTCATGGCGACCCGCCGCGCCGTCGGCCTGGCCGAGTTCCAGCTCCACGGCTACGACAAGACGTTCCCCGACTACGTCTCGCTCCCGCAGAAGCGCCCGAACTACAGCCACGGGCGCTACCCGAACCCGATGAAGCAGGGTGAGCTGATCGACTGGGCCGCGAGCGTGATCCCGGCCCTCGGCCAGGACGGCGAGCGCGGCGTCCAGGCCACCCCGCGCTGAGCGGCGCCGGCTCGTGAGGGCGGGTCGTCCCCCCGCCCGGCCCCGCAGCGCGCGGGGCGGGGCGGAGGGGCGGCCCGACGCGCGCCCGCGGCGTCCGCCGGGCGCGGAAGGGACGCGCTGGGGCCGAGGGGCCTCGCCGTCGCCGGGGTCCGCGACGGGGACCCTCGCCCTCGGTGGCCCGGGACGGGCGACGGGCTCGAGCGGCCTGGGGTTCGCGGGGCGCGGCGAGGCGTGCGGCGCGGGCTCGCCAGATACGAACATAGAGCGAAACTTTCGCTTGTCAGCCCGTCGCGCGGCCGCTACGGTCCGCGCCCATGTCGCCCGCCGAGTCCGAGCCGCGCCGCCGCCCCGTGCACGACCGCCTGTTCAAGGTCGCGTGCGGGAATCCGGCCGGCGCCCTGGCCGTCCTCCGCCTCGCGGGGGTCCGGGAGGAGCTCGTCTCTGCGATCGACCCCGACTCGCTCCGCCTCGAGTCGCCCGAGACGGTCGACGACGAGCTCGACGAGCTCCGGCGCGACCTCGTGTTCTCGTGCCGCCTGCGCGGGCGGCACGCGCTCCTCTGCCTGATCCTCGAGCACCTGCGCGGCGGCGACGACGACGCGCCCCGGCGCATGCTCGGGTACGTCGACGGCAAGCTGGCGGCCTGGCGCCGCGAGCACCCGCTCCCCGCGCAGCTCCCGGTCGTCCTGCCTGTCGTGGTCCACCAGGGCGCGGCCCCCTGGTCCGGGCCGCGCGCGCTGCGGGATCAGCTCGACGCGGACCCCGGGACGCTCGACCTGCTCGACCCGCACCTCGTCGGCCTTCGGCTGACGCTCCTCGACCTGGGCGCGTACGCGCCCGCGGCGGTCGCCGCGCTCCCTGCTCCGCCCATGCTCCGGGTCGCGTTCGCCGTCATGCGGACGGTCGTGACGCCCGGCCTCGATCCCGCGCAGGTCGTGGAGGTGTTCCGCGCGGCGCTGGCCGTCGGGATCCGGGAGCTCCTGGCCGAGCCCGGGGGCCCGCAGCGGTTCGCCGTGGTCGTTCGGTATACTTTCTTCCGCGTCCAGGGCCTGGACCGAGCGGCCCTGCGCGAGGCCGTGGCCGTGGCTGCAGGCGAACGAGCCGGTGAGGTCGTCATGAGCACCGCCGAGGAGCTGATCGCCGAGGGGATCGAGAAGGGGATCGAGAAGGGGGCGCGCGCGGTCGTCCGACGGCAGCTCGAGCGGAGGTTCGGGCCCCTGTCGGCGGCGCACCGGGCGCGGCTCGAGGCCGCGACGGAGGCCCAGCTCGACGTGTGGGTCGACGAGGCCCCCTTCGCCGCGCGCGTCGAGGACGTGCTCGGACCGGGCTGAGGGCGGGGCCTCCCGGGAGGCCGTCGCCGGGGGTGTGGCGTGCAGGACGCCGGCGGCGAGGACCTGGAGCCGCTTCAGCAAGCCTGGGAGGCCGGGCGCGACGGGCCGTCCCGCGAGGCCCTCGGGGGCGCGCTCGTCGAGGCCCTGGAGCGCCGGGTCTCGGCTGGAGAAGGCCCCCCGGCGCTCCACTTGCGGCTCGGGCGACTGCTCGACGAGCTGGGGCGGACCGACGAAGCGATCGTGCACCTGCAGCGCGCGAAGCAGGGGACCGCGGAGCGAGGGGCCGCGGGGCATGCGCTCGGTGTCTGCTACATGCGGAAGCGGATGTGGACGCTCGCCGTGCGCGAGCTCGAGGCGGCCCTCGAAGCGAAGGGCAGGTCCCTGCACGACCGCGGGAACGGGAACGGGAACGGGAAGAAGGAACGGGAAGAAGGAACGGGTTGCGCGGAACGTTCGAGGCAGGAAGAGGGGGAGGGGAAGAGGAAGAAGGAGGGCAAGGGCAAGGGCAAGGGCAAGGGCAAGGGCGGAGGGGGCTTGGGGCTGCTGGGCCGCAGGGGCGTGGGAGCTGTCGCTGGGGTGCGTCAGTCCGCGAGCACCAGGCCCATCGGAACCGAGTCGCCGTAGAGCTCCGTCTCGGTCCGGGCCTCCACCACGACCACCTCGTCGAGCGGGCGCAGGGTCCGCCGATCCGCGCCGCGCTCGGCGAGCCAGGCGCGGGCGCGGGCGCGCAGGGCGTCCTCGACGTCGCGGGCGCGGTCGCCCGTGCGGCGCGCGAGCTGCACGACCGCGAACGAGCCCTCGGCGCCCGAGAGGCCGAGCTCGAGCAGGCGCGCGAGCCAGGCGCCGGCGGCGTCGGCCGTCACGAGCCGGTCGAGCGGGCCGTAGAGCGGGGCGCGCGCGCCGAGCCGCCCGATCGCCCAGGGGCCCCAGCGCGGCGGCGCCTTGCCCTTCGCGAGCTGCTCGAGCATGTGGTCGCCGAGCTGGCGCTTGCGCTTCGACGGCAGGTGCTCGAGGCAGGCCGCGAGCCGCCACAGCTCGGCCAGCTCCTGCTTCGAGCCGACGCGCTTCTGGCCGAGGAGCTGGGGCGAGAGCCGGTTCCAGAGCGTCTCCTGCTGCCCGCGGTGGAGCCCGCCGCTCGCGCGCCGGAGCGCGACGAGGTGCTCGAGCACGACCGCGTCCCGGTTGTCGTGCGCGAGGCCCTCCTGGACGGTCATGCGCCAGAGCAGGTTCGCCCGCTCGACGTCGCGCGCGGCCCCGAACCCCGGGCGGAGGCAGAACCCGGCCAGGTTGAGCCAGCGCGCCTCGTGGAGCGCGGAGCGCCGCCGCGCGTGGGCCTCCTCGGTCAGCACGTCGAACAGGGTCCGGATCACCGGGACCGGCCAGGCGTCGCGGGCGAGCCCGAGCGCCTCCTCGAGGTCCTTGGCGAGGCCCTCGAGTCCGCGCGTCGCCTCGGCCGGCGGGCGGCGGAGGGCCGTCACGAGGAGCCGGCGCGCCCGGTCGACGCGGACGGGGTCCGCGGCGAGCTGCGCCGCGGACGCGTCGCTGGCCTGCGTGACCGGGCCCGCGGGCGGGAGCTCCTCGTCGGGCGGGAGGGCGGCCTGCGGCCCGGCCGGGGCGTCGGCGGCGACCGGTGCCGCGGGAGCCCCGGGCGCCGCGGGGCCCTCGGGGCC
>JANJTH010000117.1 GCA_024711205.1 Planctomycetota bacterium
GGCGAGCGCCGTCGCGGCGCTCACGGCCGGCGCGGCCGGCCGCGCCCCCCGCCCCACGGCCGCGCCGCAGGGGCCGCCCGCGGGCCAGCCCGGCGACGCGGGGGCCGAGGACGAGGTCCTCGACCGCCCGCGGCACGTGACCCCGCGCACGGCCCAGGCGATCGAGCGGGGCGCGCGCTGGCTCGTGAGCGCGCAGGGCCGCGACGGCGCCTTCCGCGAGGGCGGCGGCATGGGGAGCTACCCCGTCTCCATGACGGCGCTGGCGGGCATGGCGCTGCTGGGCCACGGGAACACGCCGAGCACGGGGCGCTACGCCGCGAACGTGCGTCGCGCGGCCGAGTTCCTCGTCGACCCGCGCCAGGCCGGGCGCGACGGCCTGATCACGGGGCGCGGCTCGGGCGAGGAGGCGCGCTCCATGCACGGGCACGGGTTCGCGGTCATGTTCCTCGCGCAGTGCCTGGGCGACGACGGCGACCCGCGGCTCCAGAAGCGGATCACGGACGTGCTGCGGGCCGGGATCGAGCTCACGGGCCGCTCGCAGAGCGCGCGCGGCGGCTGGCTCTACACGCCCGACAGCGGCGGCGACGAGGGCTCGGTCACGGTCACGCAGGTCCAGGCGCTCCGCGCCTGCCGCAACGCCGGGCTCGCCGTCCCGGTGCGGATCGTGCAGCGCGCGGTCGGCTACGTCGAGGCGTCGCTCCAGCCCGACGGCGGGATCGCCTACCAGGTCGGCAGCTCGGGCTCGCAGCCGGCGATCACCGCGGCGGCCGTGGCCGTGCTCTACAACGCGGGCCAGTACGACTCGCCCATTGGCCGGCGCTGCCTCGAGTACTGCCGGCGGAACATCGACCCGCGCGCGGGCGGCGGCGCCGGCTTCGGGCACTGGTTCTACATGCACCTCTACCTCGCGCAGGCCTACTGGCAGGTCGGCGGGCGCGACTGGGAGACCTACTACCCGCGCGTGCGCGACCACCTGCTCTCGCAGCAGGCGCCCGACGGCTCGTGGCAGGGCGACGGCGTGGGGAAGGTCTACGGGACGTCGATCGCGCTCACGATCCTGACGCTGCCCTACGAGCACGTCCCGATCTACGCCCGGTAGCGAAGAGGGGGAAACCCTGCGGGTTTCCCCCTCTTCGCTGATGGCTTCGCGGGTCAGGGATACGGGCTCCGCGTCTTCCCGTTCCTTCTTCCCGTTCCCGTTCCCGTTCCCGTTCCCGTTCCCGCGGACAGGAGGGACCTCGCCCCTCCGCCCTTGCCCTTCCCGAGGGCAAGGGCAAGGGAAGAGGCTGGAGGTGGCCGCGGGAACGGGAGGAGCGCCGACGCGCGGGCGCCATGGACGGCGCGGCCCGGGGCTCCGCGGTAGAGTCCGCCCCGTGACCGAGCCCGCTGCTGCCCCGACCGCGCTCCAGGCCGCGCCTCCGACCGCCGCCCTCGACGCGCGCGTGCGCCTGCGCGCGGCCGAGGACGGCGACCGGCCGTTCGTGACGTTCCTGGCCGACGGCGACCGCGACGCGCGCGTGCTGACCTACGGCGCGCTCGAGGCCCGCGCGCTCGCGGTCGCGGGCGCGCTCGCGCGGCGCGGGCTCGTCCCGGGCGACCGCGTGCTCCTCATGCTGCCCACGGGGCTCGACTTCGTGGAGGCGTTCGTCGGCGCCTCGCTCGCCGGCATGGCCCCGGTGCCGGTCTACCCGCCCGCGCGGCTCACGCGGCTCGAGCACTACCTGCGCACGCTCGCGGGGATCACCGACGCCGCCGCCTGCCGGGCCGCCGTCGTCGACGAGCGGCTCGTGCCGCTCGTGGGCAAGCACCTGACCTTCAAGCGCCAGCTCCTCGTGACCGACCTCGAGCTGCGCGCCGCCCGCGAGCCGGGGCGCGCGTTCCCGCTCGCGCCGGACGGGCACGCGTTCCTCCAGTTCACCTCGGGCACGACGAGCCAGCCGCGCGGCGTGCTCCTCCTCCACCGCCAGGTCCAGGCGCAGCTCGAGAGCTACTGCGCGGCGCTGCGCCTCGCGCGCGGCGAGGTCGTCGTGAGCTGGCTGCCGCTCTACCACGACCTCGGGCTCGTCGGCATGGTGCTCTCGACGCTCCACCAGGGCGCGCACCTCGTCCTGCTCTCGCCCACGGACTTCCTGCGCGACCCCATGTGCTGGCTGCGCGCCGTGTCGCGGCACCGCGGCGTGCACACGGCCGCGCCGAACTTCGCCTACCAGCTCTGCGTGCGGAAGTGCCCGCCCGAGCGCCTGCGCGCCGAGGGGATCGACCTGTCGTCGCTCGACAACGCGGGGCTCGGCGGCGAGCCCGTCGCGTGGAGCACGGTCGAGCGGTTCCGCGCGCACCTGGCCCCGTTCGGCCTCCGGCCCGAGGTCCTGAACCCGTGCTACGGGCTCGCGGAGAACACGCTCGTCGCGACGGGGCACCGCCGCGGCGAGCCGCTGCGCACCGTCGTCGTGAGCCAGGCCGGCCTCCAGGAGCGGCAGGTCCGGCCGCCCGCGGGCGAGGCCGACCGGGCGACGGTCGTCGGGAACGGCCGGGCGTTCCCCGGCATGCAGGTGCGGATCGTCGAGCCGGGCGCTGGCCCGGCGCCGGCGGACCTGGGCGAGCGCGCGGTCGGCGAGATCTGGGTCGCGAGCCCGTCGCTCGCGGCGGGCTACTTCGGCGACCGCGAGGCGACGGACGCGACGTTCGTCCAGGCCGCCGGCGCGCGCTGGCTGCGCACGGGCGACCTGGGCTTCCTCGCCGACGGCGACCTGTACATCTGCGGCCGGCAGAAGGACGTCATGATCGTGCGCGGGCGGAACTACCACCCGCAGGACGTCGAGCTCGAGGCGGGCGCCGTGCCGGGCGTGCGGACGGGCAACGTCGTCGCGTTCTCGGTCGACCCCGGGCGGGTCGCGCCGGCCGGCCGCGCGGGGCGGGCTCCCGGGCCGGCCGGCGACCAGCCTCCGCGCCGGGGCGCGGGCGAGGTCGGGGGCGAGGTCGGGGGCGAGGTCGCGGTCGTGGTCGCCGAGGTCGACGCGAAGGCCGGTCGCCCCGCGGCCGAGGTCCGCCAGGGCGTGATCGAGGCGGTCTCGGCCGCGCTCCAGCTCGCGCTCCACGAGGTCGTGCTCCTGCCGGCCGGGTCGCTCCCGAAGACGTCGTCGGGGAAGCTCCAGCGCGGCCTGGTCAAGGAGGGCTACCTGCGCGGCGACCTGGCCGGGCTCGCGCCGCCGGGCCGGCTCGCGACGAACGCGCTCCAGCTCGGCCTGGCCTGGGGCGCGCTCAAGCGGCGCCTGACGCGGCGCCGCCCGGCGCCCGCGGAGGTCGCGGGGGCCGGCGAGGCCGGGGCCGACGCCGGCGCGTCCGCCGGCGCGCCGACGGACGCGCCGCCCGGCGAGGCCACGGGGAGCCTGGACCCGCGGTTTACCGAGGCGCTCGCGCGCGTGCGGCCCGACCCGGGCGACGGCCCGGCGGGGGAACGCACGGCGCTCCGCCCCGAGCTCCGCGTCGACGGGCTGGGCCTCGACTCGCTCGAGCGCGTCGAGCTGTGGCTCCAGCTCGCGCGCCTGTTCGAGGCCGACGTCCCCGACGAGGCCTGGAGCGCGTCCCAGACGCTGGGCGAGCTCCAGGCCCTCCTCGAGGCGCACGAGGGCAACGCGGCGGGCAAGGCCTCCGGCCCGGGCACCGGAGGCGCCTCGGGCGGCGACGACGGGTCGTCGCTCCTCGTGCGCGACCTCCAGGCGCCGCCCGCCGCCCCGCTCCCGCCCTGGCGCGCGCCCTGGACGGCGCCCGTGACGTTCGGGCTCCTCGACCGCGCCTCGCGCCTGCTCTGGGGCTGGGAGGTCACGGGGCGCGAGCACCTCGCCCGGCCGGGCGGGTTCGTGCTCGCCGGGAACCACGCGACGTACTTCGACGGGGCCTGGCTCCGCAACGCCGTGACGCCCGAGGTCCGCGCGCGCCTGATCGCGTTCAGCTACGCGGGCCTGCCGGGGTTCACGCGGGCCTTCCTGGCCCAGCTCGAGACGATCCCGATCGACCCCGAGGGGAGCTTCCGCCCCGCGGTCCGCGCGGGCCTCCAGGCGCTCGCGGCCGGGCGCGTCGTCCTGATCTTCCCCGAGGGCATGCGGACCCACTCGGGCCGCATGTCGCCGTTCCGTCCCGGCGTGGGCCTGCTCTCGCTCCTCTCGGGGCGCCCGATCGTGCCGTTCCGCTCGCGCGGCATGTTCGAGGTCTTCCCGCGCGACCGCGCGCTCCCCCGCGCGCTCCGCCGGCGCGGGCAGCCGCCCGTGTCGGTCGCGTTCGGGTCGCCGCTCGAGCCGCCCGCGCTCGAGCCGGAGCGGGCCTGGTCGCAGGCGCGCGCGCTCACGCGCGCGCTCCGCGCGGCGGTCGAGGCGCTGTAGCCCCTCGGTCCGCGGCCTGTCGGGCCGCGCGTGGGTCAGCCCAGCCCGAGCGACTCGAGCGACTCGAGCGCGACCCAGGTGTCGGAGCCGAGCCGTCCGGTCGCGGGCCGCCGGGAGGCCCCCGCCGGCGCCTCCGCGGGCGCGGGCGCCAGGCCGCGCGGCGCGAAGGCGGCGGCGCGGGCGACGTCCCGCAGCGTGAGGATCCCGAGCAGCTCGCCGCCGCCCGGGCCGCCCCAGGCGTCGCCGGCGCGACGGTCGACGACGAGCAGCGCGTCGGTGTGCTCCTGCACGAGGCGCGCGGCGGCGTCGCGCACGGGCGCGTCGGGGCCGACCTGCGTCGCCGGCTCGGCGAGCCAGGCGGCCGGCGTGTCGAGGAGCGCGCCGAGCGAGCCCTCGGCGCCCGGGCGGGCGAGGTGCGCGCGCAGGTGGCCGAGGAGCCCGCGGCGGGTCACGACGCCCACGACGTTGCGGGCGCCGTCGGCCTCGGGGGCGGCCTCGACGACCGGCATGACGGCGAAGCCGGTCTGCGCCATGAGCTCGAGGGCCCCCGCGATCGTGCAGCGCGCGTCGAGGCAGGTCGGGGCGGGGGACATGATCTGGGCGACGCGCAGCGAGTCCACGGGACACTTCCTTTGCCGCCGGGCGTGGGGGCGAGGCGCCCGGCACCATCTTCAACGCAACGCGCAGGCCGCCCGGAGCCAGTCCATAACCACAACGAAGACGTCGACGCGGTGCGAGCCGAGCACCATCCGTAGCCGGTTCTTCCCGGCTCGAAAAGCCCATTCTGCCCACGAATTCCCGCGTTGACGGTGCGTCCCCCTCTGCCTCGTCGCTGCCCGGTCATGCGCTCGCGCCCCCTCGGCGCGGGAGCCGCCTGCGAGACCGGACCCGGGCGCGACGGGCGCGGCACGCTGTCACAGCGGGGGGACACGGCGCCGTCGCCCGGTCCGGCGCGGATGACGCGCCGTCGGAGGCAAGTCGCGGTGTGACAGGGGCCGCCCGAGTGGCACGGGCGTCGCGTTGGGCGGCGCCGAGGCCCGCGCCCCATGACGCCCAGCCAGGCTGCCACCACCTCCGAGCGCCCGACGCCGCGCGCCCTCGTCGTCGACGACGAGGAGGCCATGCTCGAGGTGTTCTCGGACCTGCTCACGCGCGTCGGGATCGAGGTCACGACGGAGTCCGACCCGCGGAGCGCCGTCGCGCGGCTCCGCAACGGCGCGCCCTTCGACCTGATCGTGCTCGACCTCCGCATGCCGCACCTCGACGGCCACGCGCTGCTCGCGATCGCCCGCGACCAGCGCCCCGAGACGCCGATCGTCGTCGTGACCGGCTACCCGAGCCAGGCGTCGCTCGACCGCTGCCGCGAGCTCGGGGTCACGCACTACTTCCGCAAGCCCTTCGACCCGGACCTCCTGGGCCGGGAGCTCCGCCGGCTGCTGGCAGCTAGACTCCTGCCCGCGCCGCCTGGAGGCCAGGCGGGGCCGTCGGGCGCGGGCGCGCCGGGCGCCGACTGAACCCCGATCCGAGCCCGAACGGCTCGCGCGCGTCGAGGAGACCCCCCATGCAACGCCGAATCCTGGTCCCCACGGACTGCTCGCCCCTGAGCGACCGGATCCTCACCCAAGTCCGCCGCCTGCTCGTCCGCCAGGACTCGGAGGTGGTGCTCCTCCACGTCGTCGAGCCGAAGGCCGACGTCCCCGCGGCCGAGCTCGTCCAGAACGCGAAGGACCACCTGCTCGGCGTGCGCGACGACCTGGTCGCCGCGGGCGCCACGGCCACGGTCGAGATCGTCCCCGCCGGGCCCGACGGGGCGGCCGGCACGATCGTCGACGAGGCGGCGCGCCGCGGCGCGTCGCTCGTCGCCATGTCGCCGCACGGCCGGTCGGGCGTCGCGCGCTGGGTCCGCGGCAGCGTCGCCGAGCGCGTCGTGCGCGCGAGCACGACCCCCGTCCTGCTCGCGAACCCGCGCGCGCTGACCGACGAGCCGACCGAGCTGCGCTTCGAGCGGATCCTCGTCCCGCTCGACGGGAGCGAGCTGTCGCTCGGCGTCCTGCCCCACGTCGAGCAGCTCGCCCGGCTCTACGGCTCGGAGGTCGTCCTGCTCCAGGTCGAGTGGGCCGCGGGCGGCGGCACGCTCTACCACCCGGCCGAGGTCACCATGATCCGCCGCCCGGCCGAGATCGAGGCGCTCCTCGAGCCCCACCGCGACCGGCTCGAGAAGGCCGGGATCAAGGCCCGCTGCCTGGCCGCCTACGGGCCCGAGGCGGTCGAGATCGTCGAGGCCGCCGAGCGCGAGCAGGCGAGCCTGGTCGCCATGAGCACCCACGGGCGCTCCGGCTTCGGGCGCTGGGTGTTCGGCTCGGTCGCCGAGCAGGTGATCCGCCACTGCACGCGCCCGCTCCTCGTCCGGCGCGCGCCGAAGGAGGGCTGAGGTGAGCGGCCACGAGCACGAGCCCGCGCTGCCGCTCTCCGCGCGCGACCTGCTCGACGTGAAGGTCGTCGACGTCGCGGGCGAGCCGCTCGGCCACGTCGAGGACCTCTCGATCGACCTGGCGACCGGGAAGGTCGAGTACGCGATCCTCGCCTTCGGCGGGCTCCTCGGCGTCGGCGAGAAGCTGTTCCCCGTCCCCTGGCGCAACCTGCACTGGCTCCCGGGCGAGGGCGCGCTGCGCCTGCAGCACGGCCAGCGCAAGCGCGAGGAGCTGCACGGGGCGCCGTCCGTCCACCGCAAGCGCCCGTGGCACCCGAGCGTGCTGCGGGACGTCTTCAAGCAGTCCACGAGCTACTACCCGGGCCTCCACGGCTAGGCCCAGGGAGGGACCACCCCCGCCATGAGCACGCCCCTCGATCGGTTCACCTACGACGACGAGACCCCCCGACGGTTCCTCGCCGCGACGCTCTTCTGGGGCGTCGTGGGCATGGTCGTGGGGCTGCTCGCGGCGCTCCAGCTCGCGCACCCCTGGTTCAACCTCGGGGTGGAGTGGCTGAGCTTCGGCCGGATCCGGCCGGTGCACACGAACGCCGTGATCTTCGCGTTCGCCGGGAACGCCTTCTTCACCGGCTGCTACTACTCGATCCAGCGCCTGCTCAAGGCGCGCCTGTTCAGCGACGGCCTGAGCGCGTTCCACTTCTGGGGCTGGCAGGCGATCATCGTCGGCGCGGCGGTCACGTTCCCGCTCGGGATCACGCAGTCGCGCGAGTACGCCGAGCTCGAGTGGCCGCTCGACATCGCGGTCGCCGTCGTGTGGGTCGCCTTCGCGGTCAACGTGTTCGGCACGATCGCGCGCCGCCGCGAGCGGCACATCTACGTCGCGATCTGGTTCTACATCGCGAGCATCATCACGGTCGCGCTGCTCCACATCTTCAACAACCTGGCCGTCCCGGCCGGGCTCTGGCGCAGCTACTCGATCTACGCGGGCGTGCAGGACGCGTTCATGCAGTGGTGGTACGGCCACAACGCGGTCGCGTTCTTCCTCACGACGCCGTTCCTGGGCCTCATGTACTACTTCCTGCCCAAGGCGGCCGAGCGGCCGGTGTTCTCGTACCGGCTCTCGATCCTGCACTTCTGGACGCTCGTGTTCATCTACATCTGGGCCGGGCCGCACCACCTGCACTACACGGCGCTGCCCGAGTGGGCCTCGACCCTGGGCATGCTGTTCTCGGTCATGCTCTGGATGCCGTCCTGGGGCGGCATGATCAACGGGCTGCTCACGCTGCGCGGCGCGTGGCACAAGGTCGCGCAGGACCCGGTCCTCAAGTTCTTCGTGGTCGCGATCACCTTCTACGGCATGTCGACCTTCGAGGGCCCGCTGCTCTCGATCAAGAAGGTCAACGCGCTCTCGCACTACACGGACTGGACGATCGCCCACGTGCACGGCGGCGCGCTGGGCTGGGTCGGCTTCATGACCTACGGCATGGCCTACTGGCTCATGCCGCGCCTGTTCCAGACGAAGGTCTGGTCGCCGCGCCTCGTCGAGCTCCACTTCTGGGGCGGCACGATCGGGATCCTGCTCTACATCGTCGCGATCTACGCGGCCGGCCTGACGCAGGGCCTCATGTGGCTCGCGGTCGACGCGGGCGGCCGGCTCCTCTACCCCGACTTCGTGGAGACGGTCACGCGCCTGGCCCCGATGTACTGGGTGCGCGTCGTGGGCGGCTCGCTCTACGTCGCGGGCGCGATCGCCTGCCTCGTGAACCTCGTCATGACCTGGCGGGGGCGTCCGGCCAGCTACGAGGCCCCGGAGCACGAGGCCCCGCCGCTCGCGGCCGACTACGTCGACCCGCCGCCGCCGCCGTCGCGCCTCAGGGAGCAGGGCGCGCAGGTGCTCGGGCTGGCCTACTCGATCGAGGCGTTCGCCCGCGCGAGCTGGCACCGGCGCTGGGAGCGCCTGCCCGTGACGTTCACGGTCATGACGACCCTGGCCGTGGTCGTCGCGTCGCTGCTCGAGATCGTGCCGACGTTCCTCGTGCGGACGAACGTGCCCACGATCGCGAGCGTGAAGCCCTACACGCCGCTCGAGCTGGTCGGGCGGAGCATCTACATCTCGGAGGGCTGCTACACCTGCCACTCGCAGATGGTCCGCCCGATCCTGGCCGAGACGCTCCGCTACGGCGAGTACTCGAAGGCGGGCGAGTTCATCTACGACCACCCGTTCCAGTGGGGGTCGCGGCGGATCGGGCCCGACCTGCACCGGGTCGGCGGGAAGTACCCGCACCTGTGGCACGTCGAGCACATGCGCGACCCGCAGGGGTTCGTGCAGGGGTCGATCATGCCGAGCTACGCGCACATGTACGAGAAGTCGGTCGACTTCTCGCAGGCGGCGGCCGACGTCCGGGCCATGACGACGCTCGGGATCGACTACGCCGACGTCCCCGACCCGGCCGAGCACGCGCGCGGGCAGGCGGGGCGGATCGCGGCCGAGATCGAGCGGCAGGGCGGCCCGGGCGGGCTCGCCGACAAGCAGATCGTGGCGCTGATCGCCTACCTCCAGCGGCTCGGGACGGACCTCAAGGCGACGACGGGGACGGCCCGGCCCGCGGCGACGGCCCAGGACGGGCGGGCCGCCGGGCAGGCCGGGGGCCCGGCCGGGGCCCCGGTTGGGGCCGCAGAAGGAGGTGGCCGGTGAGGCTCGACCTGAGCGCCTACGCGGTCTGGGGCGAGGTCGCCCTCGTGGTGGCCGTGACCGGCTTCTGCGCGCTGCTCGTGTGGCTCGCGGTCGGGCGGCGGGAGACCTGGCAGGCGGCCGCGCGCCTGCCGCTCGACGAGGCCCCGGCGCCCGCGCCCGCGCGCGTGCCCGAGGAGAAGGGAGAGCAGGCGTGATCACCGAGGACCAGGCGAAGGAGCAGGCGGCGCAGGCCGGGGCCGGGCCCGCCGGGGCCGAGCCGCCGCTCGTCTCCGGGCACGCCTACGACGGGATCCAGGAGTACGACAACCCCCTCCCCGGGTGGTGGGTCTGGACCTTCGTCGTGACGATCGTGTTCTCGGCGCTCTACCTGCCCTACTACCACCTGGGCGAGGGCCAGCTCGTGGCCGACGAGTACGCGCAGGACCTGGCGCTCCACCAGGAGCTCGAGGCGAAGCGGGCGCTCGAGAGCGGGGAGGTGAGCGAGCAGGTGCTCGCGGCGCTCGCGGCCGACGCGGGCACCGTCGCCAAGGGCGCGGCCATGTTCCAGACGAACTGCGCGCTCTGCCACGGGGCGGGCGGCGAGGGCAAGATCGGGCCCAACCTGACCGACGGGTTCTGGATCCACGGCGGGACGCTCCTCGACATCCACCGCGTGATCGAGAAGGGCGTCCCCGAGAAGGGCATGGTGCCGTGGGGCCCGCAGCTCGGGGCCGAGGCCGTGAAGCAGCTCACGGCGTTCGTCGCGGGCGAGCTCATGGGGAAGGACCGGCCCGGGCCGCTCGGGCCCCAGGGCGACCCGGTGGGCGGCGCCGCCGCGGGGGTCGAGCGGGCGGGGCAGTAGGCGCGTGCCGCGGGCGTGACGGGCGCGCGCGTCGGAGGGCGCGGCTTGATCCAGGTCACGCCCTCGTGACCCTGGCGGCGCGCGGGGGCGGCGCGAAGACCGAGCGCGTGACCGCGCTCGGGGTCGCGACGGGACGCCGCTCCCGTGCTCGCCGGGGCGGGCGGCTCCTCCCCCGGACCACGCAGATCCCCGGGCCGGAGAAGGGGTAAGTCCGCCCCCTGCGAAGCGAGGGGCCCCTCCCCGGGCCCGGCGCACCCGGGCGTGTCGCCCCGGTCACCTCCGGGCGGGAGGCGACGCCTCCGTCACCGCGGAGCGACCGCGCGTCGCGGGCGCCTCGCCCGGCACGACGTTCGCGCTAACGTCGTCGGGGAACCCAGGAGGCGCACGGTGTCCGAGCCGACCGCGGCGGCGCAGAGCGAAGAGCCCGACATGCGGGCAGGGGCCGGGGGGCCGCTGCTCGTCGCGCCGGAGCAGGTCCTGTCCACGCTCGAGCGCGACGGGCGGCGGCGCTGGATCCGCCCCAGGCTCTCGCCCGGGCGGTTCCTCCAGGCCCGGCGCGCCGTCGGCTACGGGCTCCTGGCGCTGTTCCTCGTCCTCCCGCACGTGCGGGTGGGCGGGCTGCCCGCGATGCTGCTCGACATCCAGGCGCGCCGCTTCACGTTCCTCGGGACGACGTTCGAGGCGACCGAGACGCCGCTGCTCATGCTCTTCATGCTCAGCGTGTTCTTCGGGGTGTTCCTCGTGACCGCGCTGCTCGGGCGGACCTGGTGCGGCTGGGCCTGCCCACAGACCGTCTACCTCGAGCTCGTGTTCCGCCCGATCGAGCGCCTGTTCGAGGGCAGCCCCCAGGAGCAGCGCAAGCGCGACAAGGAGGGCCTCGACCTGCGGCGGGCGCTCAAGAACGTCACGTTCCTGCTCGTGGCCGCCGTGCTCGGGCACACGTTCCTGGCCTACTTCGTCGGGACCGAGCGGCTGTGGGCCTGGATGCACGGCTCGCCCTTCGAGCACCCGACGGCCTTCCTCGTCATGGCCGGGACGACCGCCGCGGTGTTCTACGACTTCGCCTTCTTCCGCGAGCAGACCTGCCTGGTCGCCTGCCCCTACGGGCGCTTCCAGTCGGTGCTCCTCGACCGCCACTCGCTGATCGTCGGCTACGACCGGCGACGCGGGGAGCCGCGCGGCAAGCCGCGCAAGCTCCCCGTCGTCTCGGCGTCGACGCCTGCGCCGACGCCGGCGCCGGCCGACACCGCCGCGCAGGCGCTCGGCGACTGCATCGACTGCGGCGCCTGCGTGCAGACCTGCCCGACCGGGATCGACATTCGCAACGGGCTTCAGATGGAGTGCGTCGGCTGCACGCAGTGCATCGACGCCTGCGACGCGATCATGGACCGGATCGGCCGGCCGCGCGGGCTCGTGCGCTACTCGTCGCAGGCGGAGCTGGCGGGCGAGCCGCGGCGCGTCGTGCGCCCGCGCGTGCTCATTTACCTGGCGATCGTGGCGCTCGCCATGACGGGCCTGGGGCTCCGGCTTCACGGGCGGGCCCCCGCCGAGGTGACCGAGCTCCGCCCGCAGGGGGCCCCGTTCGAGGTGCTCCCCACGGGCGAGGTGAAGCACCAGCTCCGGTTCAAGGTGAAGAACCGCGAGCCGGTCGAGCGGCGCTACGCGCTCGCGCTCGACGCCGCGGACGCCGGGCGGACGCTGATCGCGCCGCTGAACCCGGTGGTCGTGGCGCCGGGCGCGACGGTCGAGGCGTTCGTGCTCGTGCTCACGCCGGGGGCCGACTTCGCGGGCGCCCCGGCCCAGACGGTCCGGCTCGTGCTCGACGACGGGGCGGGGTTCCGCGACGTCGCGGCGTTCCCGGTCACGGGGCCGAGGAACGGCCAGGGCGGCGGCGCGGCGCGCCCGCCCGGCGGCGGGCGGCCGGGCGAGGGCGCCGGCGCGAGGGAGGGGGGACGGTGAGCACCGAGCGAGGAGACGCGCGCGGCGCGGCGGCAGGGGGCGAGCCGGCGGTGGTCGAGCCGCTCGCAGGGGCACGCGCGGCCACGGCCTGCGCGGCCGGGTCCGCGCCGGG
>JANJTH010000134.1 GCA_024711205.1 Planctomycetota bacterium
GCGGCGGGCGCGGACCCGTTCGGCGCCGGGTACGGCGCGGGCGCGGACCCGTTCGCGCCGGCGGCGGGCGCGGACCCGTTCGGCGCCGGGTACGGCGCGGGCGCGGACCCGTTCGCGCCGGCGGCGGGCGCGGACCCGTTCGCGCTCCCGTCGGGCTTCGCGGACCCGTTCGGCGGCCCCGCCGCGGACCCGTTCGCGGCGCCGCAGGGCCTCGAGGAGGACGAGGAGGAGGCGCTCGACCCCTCCGAGGCCCTCGCGCTCCTCGAGAACCTGATCGGGCCCTCGACCGGGGCGCCCAAGGCGCCGGCCAAGAAGCCCCCCGCGGCGCCGCCGAAGCGCCAGCCTCCGGCGGCGCAACGTCGTCCTTCGCCGCCGGCGGGCGGCGACCCGTTCGCGGCGGCGGGCGGCGACCCGTTCGCGGCGGCGGGCGGCGACCCGTTCGCGGCGGCGAGCGGCGACCCGTTCGCGGCGGCGAGCGGCGACCCGTTCGCTGCGGCGGCAGGCGACCCGTTCGCGGCGGCGGCAGGCGACCCGTTCGCGGCGGCGAGCGGCGACCCGTTCGCGGCGGCGGCAGGCGGCGTGTCGCCCGGGGGCCTGTGGCTGTCCTCCGAGGAGCCGGCGTCGCCCCCGGGCGGGGCGCCGCCCATGGGGGCCGGCGGGCTGTGGCTTTCGACGGAGGAGGACGCGGGCCCGATGCCCGACCTCTCGGTCCCGGCCGAGGCCGTCCCGGCGCCGTCGACGAAGGGGAAGGTCCCGACGGCCAAGGGCAAGGCGCCGGCGAAGGCCGCGCCGGCCCGCTCGCCGAAGGGGAAGCCGGCGAGCAAGGCGCTCGACGACTCCTACGGCCTCGTGATCTCGGGCCTGACGCTCCAGTCGAAGAAGGACGCGGCCGTGCAGATCCTCATGCAGATCCACGGGATCACCGAGGGCGAGGCGAAGGACCAGTGCCGCTCGGCGGTCGTCGTGGCGATCAAGAAGGGCACGAAGGACGAGGTCGACGCGGCCGAGGCCCTGTTCAAGGCGCAGAAGATCAACTGCCGGGTGACCTCGAAGAAGAAGCGCGACTGAGCGGAGCCGGCCTGGCCCGGAGCTCGCCGGACGGAGCCCCTCGCCCGCTGGCGCAGGACCGATCAGCGGGCTGGATGACCGGCGCGCAGCGAGCGCCGTCGTCGACTGGTCTGCAAAGGGTTGCGTCGTGGCCCTCGGGTTGCTCCGGTGCGACCCGCGCCCCCTGGACCGACCGGACGCGTCGGCGGGCGCGCGCCCCGAGGAGCCATCGACGCCATGCACGCACGCACCCAGCGCCGCCGCCGAGCCGGCGGCTTCACGCTCATCGAGATCATCCTCGTCCTCGTGATCATCGCGACCCTCGCGGGGCTCGTGATCAGCCAGGTCGGCATGCTCGGCCGCTCGGCCGACATGAGCGCGACCGCGAAGAACCAGCAGGACATCGCCAACCAGATCGGGATGTACTTCGTGCTCCAGAAGCGCATGCCGACGCGCCTGGACTCGCTCCTGCACGACGTCGCCGGCACGCCGACGGTGCTCCCGCTCGCGACCCGCGCGGGCGCGACGACCGGGGTGAACTCCGAGAACCAGGGCTGGGGCCTCCCGCTCGGGGGCGCCAACGGCACGAACGTCCACGCGCAGCTCGTGGCGTCCGACCTGGCCGCGCTGACCACGCCGGCCGGCAACTTCGCGCGGTCCTTCACGCGCGCGGGCTTCGTGCACCTCGTCGACCACGCCGCCTGGTCGGCCGGCGGGAACTGCAACGACAGCGGGCTCGCGACGACGCCCCGGGCGCTCGGCAACGGCGCCGGCGGGTGCTGGGTCGCGCGCGTCGTGACGACGACGAACGGCGACGCGGTGCCGGCCACCGGCGGGGCGATCGTGCGCCAGATCTACCCGCACCTCGACGGCGCGCTCCCCGACGGCGTCGTGGCCCTGGTCGCGGTCGGCGTCGGCCCGAGCTCGAGCCTGATCCCCGACACCATGCTCAGCGCGCCGATCTACCCCGGCTGCGACGGGTCGTACTACGGGCGGTACATCGCCTACTTCGCGGTCTTCGCGAGCGGCGAGCGCGCGCAGCTCGTGGGCGTCTCGGACAGCTACGGCCGGTTCCCGAACTACTCGATCCAGCAGTTCAACGAGTCGCTGCCGAACAACGCGCGGCAGGGCTGACCCTTCCCCCCTTCGGCGCGGGCGCCCCGCCCCGGCGATCTCGCTTGACGCAGGGGGGAAGGGCGGATACCACGGGGACTCCATGTTGAGAATGAGTCGCAACTACGGCGCGCGCGGGTTCACGCTGCTCGAGCTGATCCTCGCGCTGGCGGTGGTCGCGGCGCTGGCCGGCTCCGTGGTCGTCGCCCTGGGTGGGGCCGAGGACGCGGCCCACGGCGGGCTCGCGCGGCGCGAGCTCGCGCAGGTGCGCGAGGCGGTGCGCCGCTTCCACGCCGACACGGGCTACCTGCCGCGCACGGGGCCGTTCGCGCTCGAGACGAGCCCGGGCGGCCGGGTGCCGGTCGGCGACGCGGCCGCGTTCGGCGTCGCCGCGGCCGACGCGCCGGCGTGGTTCGCCTCGCCCGCGAACCTGCTCCAGCTCTTCGTGGAGCCGCAGCCGGGCGTCGCCGCGGCCGCGGTCGCGCACCCGCTGTTCCGCTGGGACCCCGACCGGCGCCGGGGCTGGAACGGCCCATACCTCGCGCGCGGCGGCGAGGGCCTCGTGCGGGTCGGCGCGGACCTCCAGCCCGACGGGTCGGGCGACCCGCGGGCCGGCGCGCTGCTCGCGCGCATGCCGAGCGTGTTCGACCCCCAGCTCGCGCTCCCGCTCCGCCTCGCGCCCGCGAGCCCGGTGGGCTACTTCCTCGGGCTCCCGTGGGGCACCCCCGCGACGGAGGCGGCCGAGGGCGCGTTCCTGCACGTGCCGCAGGGGCGCCCCGTGCTCCTGTTCGTCGACCCGCCCGCGCTCGCCCGCGTCGTGGGGCTCGGCCCCGACGGCGCCTACGCGGCGTTCTCGACCGCGACCAGCCCGGCGCTCTCCGGCGCCGCGGGCCCGACCCACCCGGACAGCGACGACCTCGGCCTGTTCGTGCTGCGATGACCCGCCGCCCCGCCCGACGGCGCGCCGGCTTCACGCTCCTCGAGCTCCTGCTCGTCGTGTTCCTGCTCGCCGCCGTCGCGGCCTCCGCCGCGACGCTCGTGGACCAGGTCGACCTCCAGGGCCGCCACGACCTGACCCGCAGCCGGCGCGAGCAGGTCCGCCGCGCGATCCTGGGCGACCCGAGCCGGTCCGTGAACGGTCAGCCCGTGGTCTCGGGGTTCGTGGCCGACATGGGCCGGCTGCCCGGGTCGCTCCGCGAGCTGCTCGAGCCGCTCGACGCGGCGGGGAGCCCGCTCGCGGCGTGGAGCCTCGACGCCGCGCGCGGGGTGGGCGCAGGCTGGCGCGGGCCCTACGCGCAGGGCGCCGAGCTCGAGCGGTTCGTGGGGCTCGGCCTGGGCGGCCTGCCGAGCGCGCGGGAGAGCCCGGCCCTCCGGGACGGCTGGGGCACGCGGCGCGCGGGCCCGGACCCGCTGATCACGGGCTCGCTCGCCGACCTGGACTTCGCGCAGTGCGGCTGGGACTACCGCCCCGACTTCGTCGCGGCCGGCGACGTCTGGCTCGCGAGCCTGGGCCGCGACGGCGCGCGCGACGCGGTCTCGCCGCCCGCGGAGGAGGTGGATCGGGACACGCCGAGCCTGGGGGGGCTCGGGGACCCGCCCGCGCCGGGGACGTTCGAGCAGCTCCTCCTCGTCCGCGCGGCCGACTGGCGCGTGCCCCTCGCGGGCTGGGGCGCCCGTGTGACGCTGCGCGGGGCGCTCCCGGCCGGCGCGGCCGACGTCGTGCTCCGGCTCGATCGACCGCTGGTCGGCGCGGCGGTCACCTGGGCGCCGCTCGACTCGGCGGCCGTCCCCGCGGCGGTCGACGCTCCGCTCGACCTCGCGTTCGGCGCGGGGGAGGCCCCCTGGGGCGTGCGCCCGCTGCGCGTCGTCGTGCGCGACGCCGGCGGGGAGCCGCTGTTCGAGGGCCCCTGGCGCGCGGTCGTCCTCGTCCCGCGCGCGAGCGCCGCGCCGCTCGACGACGGGTGGGAGGTCGAGCTCCCGTGATCGCCCGCCTCGCCCCCCGCGCCCGTCGGTCCAGGGCCCGCGCGCTCCTCGCGATCGAGGAGGGCGCGGACCGCGTCACGCTCGCGGTCGTGCGGCCGGGGGACGGGGCCGCGGACGACGAGGTCCTCGTCGCGCTCGACGTGCCGCGCAGCGGCGACCCGGCGCGCGACCTGCAGGCCGCGTGCGCGGCGCTCGCGGGCGCGGGCTGGGGCAAGGGCGCGCTCCCGCGCGAGGCCGTGCTCGTCACGGACGCGGCGACCGCGGCGTGCGTCGAGGCGCCGCCGACCGCGGGGCTCCCGCAGGAGCGCGTGGACGGGCTCGTGCGCTGGGAGCTCGAGCCGCTCCTCCCCGAGCCGCCCGCGGGGGGGCTCGCCTGCGGGTGGGCGGAGCGCGAGGCGGCGGGCCGCGAGGCCGGGCCGCTGTTCGTCTGCGGCGTGGCGGCGGCCGCCCGCGACGCCTGGGCGCTCGCCTGCCGGCGCCACGGGCTCGCGCTCCGCGGGGTCTACGCGCGCGGCGCGTGCGGCGCGGCGCTCGCGCCCGACGGGCTCCCCGCGCGCGCGACGCTCGTCGAGGCCTCGCCGGGCCTCCTGACCGCGACGCGGCTCGAGCGCGGCGCCGTGACGCGCTTCCAGCAGGCGCGCGTGGGCAACGACGTCGCCGCGGCCGACGCCGCGCTCGGGCTCGCGCCGCAGGACGCGCCCCTCGTCGTGGTCGGGCCGCTCGGCGACGCCGGCCGCGCCGTGCTCGAGGCGGGGCACCCCGACGTGCGCCGCGTCGACGTGCCGGGGCCGCTGGTCCCGGCCAGCCTCGTGGGCGCGGCGCG
>JANJTH010000157.1 GCA_024711205.1 Planctomycetota bacterium
GGGCGACAAGCTAGCCGAACTTCGCCAGCAGCTTAGCCGCCTGCTCCAGGCGCTTCTCGCCCTTGGCGGCGGGGGCGCCGGCCGCCCCCGGCTCCTGGATCGCGCAGGCGAGCACGTTGAAGAAGGTCTTGTCCAGCGCGCGGCGGCTGGCGGAGATCTGCTGCACCACCTTCTCGCAGTCCTCCCCGGCCAGGATCATCGCCTGGATGCCGCGCAGCTGGCCCTCCACGCGCTTCAGGCGCAGCACGAGGTCGTTGCGGTGTTTCTCGTCCTGGATCACGGACATGGTTGCGTTTCCTCAAAGGCCCGTCGAAGGCCGGGCCGACAATGGGCATTGTGCGCCCGTTTGGATTTGGATACCATACTCCCCATAGTATCCAAAAACCCGAACCCCAAGGAGCCTTCGCCATGAACACCGAACGCCTGATCCGCATCTTCGCCGGCGCCTTCATCCTGCTGTCCCTCGCCCTCGGCGTCGAGGCGAGCCCGCTCTTCCTGAGCAAGCACGCCCTGTGGTTCACCGCCTTCGTGGGCCTGAACCTCTTCCAGAGCGGCTTCACGCGCCTGTGCCCGCTGGAGTCGATCCTGCGGCGCCTGGGCGTGAAGTCCGAGGGCGCTGGCGCGGTCCCGGGACGCGGATGATGGTTACCCTCTCCCCGGCCCTCTCCCAGGGGAGAGGGAGATTCATTCTCGTCGCCGCGGCGCTCGCGCTCGCGGCGCTCGCGCTGCTCCTCGCGCGGTAGGGCGCGGGGGACGGCGAGCCGCCCCCGGCTCAGGCCGCCTGCGTCCCCACGACGTCGCCCGCCGGGGCGGCGGCCGACGCCCGGGCCCGCTCGAGCACGGCCTCGAGCCGGGTCGCCCGGGCCCGGACCTCGCTCACGACCCCCAGGAGGAGCGCGGCGCCGCGCGCCTGCGCCCGCGCGACCGGCGGGGCCTCGAGCACGCGCCGCCGGGCCTCCGCCCAGCGCTTGCCGAGGGCGTCGGGCGTGAGCGCCGCGAGCGCCTCGTCGGTCGCGCGCCGCGCGGCCGCGATCGACTCCTCCCACTGCTGCTTCCCGCGCTCGCCCGCGCGGCGCAGGTCCTCGGCCGTCCAGCCCGCGCCCACCGACGCCGGAGCCCCCTCGACCTGCTCGGACCCGCCCTCGACCGCCGCCTCGTTGCCGCTGTGCGTCATGTCGCACCTCCTGTTCGAGCAGGAGTCTACGCGATCATGACTCAGTGCGTCAAGAGAATCCGACGCGTCGCGTCAAGTCCTTGTTCGGGCGAGGGCTTCCTGGTCGTCGTCCGCAGGCGGGCCCCCGTCGAGCAGGGCACCCACGCGGCCGATCAGGGCGTCCATCGCGAACGGCTTGGCGAGGAACCCGACCCCCTGCCCGTCGAGGAGCCGCCGCGCTTCGACCGCGTCGCAGCCGCTCAGCGCGAGCAGCGGCAAGGCCGGGCGCCGCGCGCGGATCTCGGCGATCAGGTCGATCCCCTCGACGTCGGGCAGCCCCAGGTCGAGGAGCGCCGCGTCGAAGGGCTGGCCCTCCGCGAGGCGCTCGAGCGCCGCGCGGCCGGTCGCGTGCACCTCGACCTCGTGGCCCACCTCCGCGAGGATCCGCGCGACGACCCGCGCCACGTGCGGCGCGTCGTCGACGAGCAGCAGCCTGCGGCGGCGCGCCGTCACGGCCCCTCGCCCCCCGCGCCGCCGTCGTCGTCGAGCGCGGCGTCGAGCGCCGGGACGAGCCGCGTGACGAGCCGCGTGAAGTCGACCTCGACGCGCGCGGCCGTCTCGATCACCTCGGCGTGCGTGAGGCGACGCGGCGAGATCCCCGCCGCGAGGTTCGAGATCAGCGAGATCCCGAGCACCCGCACGCCCATCTGCCGGCACGCCACGACCTCGGGGATCGTCGACATGCCGCACGCGTCCGCCCCGATCCGCGCCAGCATCCGCACCTCGGCCGGCGTCTCGTAGCTCGGCCCCGACAGGACCGTGTAGACGCCCTCCTGGAGGCGCAGCCCGAGCGCCGCCGCCGCCTCGCGCGCGAGCCGCCGGAAGTCGGCGTCGTAGGCGTCCGACATGTCGGGGAAGCGCGGGCCGAGCGCGTCGTCGTGCGAGCCCATGAGCGGGTTCTGGCCCGTGAGGTTCAGGTGGTCCGTGATCACCATGAGGTCGCCGGGCGCGAAGTCGGGGTGGATCCCGCCCGCGGCGTTCGTGATGACGAACGCGCGCACGCCGAGGCGCGCGAGCGCGCGGATCGGGAACACGACCTGGGCGGCCCCGTAGCCCTCGTAGAGGTGGAACCGCCCCTGGAGGGCCACGACCGGCGTGCCGGGCGCGCCCGCGTCCCCCGGGAGCTCCCCGATCACGAGGCGCCCCGCGTGCCCCTCGACCGTCGAGACCGGGAAGTGCGGGACGTCGCGGTAGGGGATCGTGACCGGGTCCACGATCCGCTCGGCGAGGCCGCCCAGCCCCGACCCGAGGACCACCCCCAGGCGCGGGAGGGGGCGATCCCCCAGCCGCAGGCGGACGAACTCGCCCGCGAGGTCCAGGCGCTCGATCAGGTTGGGATCCTTGCCCGCCGCCACGCTGCCTCCCCGCAGCCGGGATCCTACCCGATCGGGGGGCGCGCCGCGGCACGGCTCCAGCGGGCGGCCTGCCCGAGGAGCGCCCGCCGGTGGTCGCAGCGCCGCGCGCCGCGCGCGTGCTCGGCGACGGGGCGGTCGCACCAGGCGCACAGGCGCAGGTAGAAGCGGCGCGAGTGCCGCACGGCGCGGGCGGCCGCCCGGACGAGGTCGATCACGAGGCCCCTCCCGGCCCGCGCCGCACGGCGCCAGGGCCCCGCGCGCCGCACGGCGCGCGTCCGCCCGACACGACGCGCCCGCGCGCCCGCGCCTGTCAGCCCGCGCCCCCGACGGCGCGCGAGGCCGGACGCTCGGCCCCCCCGGGGGCCGTTAGAATCCGCGCCCCCTGCGCGCCCGCGCGCGCGCGATCGGGAGGGCTCGTGCAGCACTCGACCGCCCGCCCCGCGAGGCCGCCCTCGCCCTCCGCCCGGCTCGCCGCGCTGGCCGCGCTCGCCGCGCTGGCCGCGCTCGCCGCGGCCCCCGCGCCCGCGCAGGAGGCCGCGCTCGAGAGCCCTGGCGGGCGGCCCCATCGCGTCCACGCCCTCGTGGGCGGGCGCGTCGTGACCCGCCCCGGCCAGGCGCCCGAGGTCGCGACGATCGTCGTGCGCGATGGCGTGGTCGCGGCCGTCGGCTCCGACGTGGCGACCCCGCCCGACGCGCGGGTGTGGGACGCGCGCGGGCTCGTCGTCTACGCCGGGCTCGTCGAGCCCTACCTCGTCGTCGACGAGCCGGCCCCCGCGCCGGGGCGCGGCGGGCGCCGCCAGGGCCCCGAGCCGACCGCCGGACCGGCGGGCGGGGACCGGCACCCGAACGCGCGGGTCCGCCCCGAGCGCCTCGTCGCCGACGACCTGGTCCTCCCGCCGGCGCGGCGCGCCGCGCTCCGCGGGGCGGGCTTCACCGTGGCGCTCGCGGTCCCGGGCCGCGGCGTCCTGCGCGGGCGGAGCGCCCTCGTCGCGCTCGGCGAGGGCGACCTCGCGGCGCAGGTGATCGAGCGCGACGTCGCGCTCCACCTCGCCTTCGAGCGGGCCGGCTGGGGCTCGGCCGAGTACCCGTCGTCGCTCATGGGCGCCGCGGCGCTCGTCCGCCAGACGCTCCTCGACGCGGAGCACCACGCGGCCGCCTGGACGCACTACCGCGCGCGGTCCGCGGGGAGCGAGCGGCCGCCGAGCTCGGCCGCGCTCGAGGCGCTCGCGGCCCACCTCGAGGCCGGGCGCCCGGTCGCCGTCGAGGTCGACGACGCGCAGACCGCGCTGCTCGCCGGGCGGCTCCTGCGCGAGCGGGGGCTCGCGCCCTGGCTCGTGCTCGGCGCCTCGGACGCCTGGCGCTGGCTCGAGCCGCTCCGCGACCTGGGGCTGCCCGTGGTCGCGTGCGTGAACTTCCCGCCGCCGCCCGCGTTCGAGGACGACGACGAGGCCGACCGCGTCCCGCTCGCCGAGCTCCGCCGCTGGTGGCTCGCGCCCGAGGACCCGGGCCGGCTCGAGGCGGCCGGCGTCCGCTTCGCCGTGACCGCGCACGGGCTCCCCGAGCCCGGGCTCGTGCTCGACCGGCTCCGCGCGGCGATCGCCCGCGGGCTCTCGCCCGACGCGGCGCTCGCGGCGCTCACGACGGCGCCCGCGGCGCTCCTCGGCGCGCCGCGGCTCGGCGTGATCTCCCCGGGCTGCGCCGCGAACCTCACCGTCTGCGACGGCCCGCTGTTCGAGCGCGGGACGCGCGTCGTCGAGGTGTGGGTCGACGGCGTCCGACACGCGCCGGTCGTCGGCCCGCCCGGCCCCGAGGCGCTGGCCGGGCGCTGGGCGCTCTCGCTCGGCCCCGGGCGCGAGCTCGCCGTCACGCTCGCCGCGCGCGCGGGCGAGCTCACGGCGCGCTTCGGCCCCGCCACCGGCCTGGCCCCGGCGCCCGACGCGGGTGAGGGCGCGGACGCCCCCGGCGCGGCGTCCCCCGGCGCGGACGAGGCCGGCCAGGAGCCCCCGACCCCGGTCGAGCTGTGGCGCGACCGGGTCGCCTTCCGGATCCCCGGCGCGCGCGCCGGGCTCCCCGGGGACGCGCTCGTGACGGCGCGGGTCGAGGGCGGCCGGCTGCGCGGGCGCTGGACGCTCGCCCTCCCGGCGGGCGAGGAGCTGCCGCCGGCCCCGGGCTCGGACGCCGACGCCGAGCGCGAGGTCGAGGGGCGCAAGCTCCCGGGGCCCGCCGGCCGCGGGGGCCGGCGCGGCCGCGCGCCGGA
>JANJTH010000176.1 GCA_024711205.1 Planctomycetota bacterium
ATGGCCCGCCGCAGGCCCGCGAGCGCGCGCAGCTCCCGGGCCGTGGCGAGCGGCGCGCGCAGCGCGCGCGCGAGCGCGAGCCGGCGCACGGCGGCAGCGAGCGCCGGCAGCTCGTAGAGCGTGCCGTCGAGGTCGAAGCTCACGGCGCGGACCCCGGCCAGGCTCACGCGGGCGCGCCGTCCCGGCGCCCGGCCAGCGCGAGGAGCGCCGGGAGGAGCACGAGGTCGCCCAGGACCCCGCTCGCGACCGTCGCGGCCATGAGCAGCCCGAGGGCCTGGTTCGGGCTGAACCGGCTGAGGAGCAGCGCCGCGAACCCGGCCGCGAGCACGAAGGCCATGCAGAGCATGGCGCGCCCGGCCGTCGCGACCGTGCGCACGGCCGCGGGGGCCGCGGCCAGGCCGCGGCGCCGCTCCTCGTGGTAGCGGACGAGGAAGTGCACGGTGTCGTCGACGGCGACCCCGAACACGACCGAGAACACGATCGCGCTGCCGATCCGCAGCTCGACCCCGGCCAGGCCCATGAAGCCGAGCGTGCAGAGCATGGGGAACACGTTCGGGACGACCGCCAGGAGGGTCAGCCGCACCGAGCGGAACAGCGCGAGGACGAGCGCGGCCACGAGCGCGAAGTCGAGCGCGAACCCCGTGAGCGCGCCCCGCACGACGTCGCGGTGCGTGCGGTGCGCGAGGTACGTGAAGCCCTGGACCTCGAGCCGGGCGCGGTCGCCGACCGTGCGCGCGAAGGCCGCCTCGGCCCGGGCGAGGAACTCGAACGTGGCCGCCGTCCCGCGGTCGTAGACCTGGAGCGGCAGGCGCAGCGCCCCGCCCTCGCGGTCGACCGTCTCGTCGAGGACGGCGTCGCCCAGGAACAGGAGCACCTGCGCGAGGGCGGGCTCGTCGGGCGGGAGCCCGGCGCCGCCGAGGCCGCGCCAGAGGACGCCCACGTAGTCGGCGAGCGAGCGGCTGCCGGAGAGGACGGGGGGCCCGGGGAGCGCCTCGAGCGCGGCCTGGAAGGCGGCCACGCGCGCCAGGAGGTCGGGGTCGCGCGTCGGGTCGCGGCCGCCCGCGGGGTGCACGAGGAAGGTCAGCGGGTAGTTGCCGCCCATGCGGGCCTCGACCGCGGCGCGCGTGCGGACGACGGGGTGGTCGAGGGGCAGGTCGTCGACGACGCGCGACTCGACGCGCAGGCGCGGCGCGCCGCCCGCGAGGAGCGCCGCGAGGACGACGAGCGAGAGCGCGATCGCGCGGCCCGGCCGGCCCGTGACGGCCCGCCCGAGCGCGAGCAGGCGCGGGTCCTCGGCCGGCGGCGGGCTCGGGCGCGGCGGCGGGAGCAGCGCCAGCGCCGCCGGCAGGAGCGTGAGCGAGACGAGGTAGGCGAGGACGACCCCGGCGCCGATCACGAGCCCCAGGTCGGCCAGCATGGGGATCCCCGTCGCGGGGAGGAGGAAGAACCCCGACGAGGTCGTGACCGAGGTGAACAGGCAGGCCCGGGCCGTGGCGACGAGGGCGCGCCCGAGCGCCTCGCGCGCGTGGGCCCCGGGGGGCGCGCCCGGCGCCGACCCGGTCGCGGGCGGGGCCGCGAGCTCCTCCTCGTAGCGGGCGAGCAGGTGGATCGCGTCGGAGACCCCGACCACGAGCACGAGCACGGGCACGGCCGAGGAGAGCAGGTTGAGCGGCAGGTCGACGAGGCTCTGGAGCGCGAGCGTGAGCAGGAGCGCCAGGCCGACGGCCAGGAGCGGGAGCGCGACGCCCGCGGCCGAGCGGAACGTCGCCCCGAGCGCGAGCGCGAGGAGGAGCAGCGCGCCGAGCGCGTAGGCCGGCGTCTCCGCGCGCAGGAAGCCGCGGTAGGCGTGCTGCGTGGGCGGGCCGCCCGTGACCAGGAACTCGGTCCCCTGGCCGGCGAACGGCGCGAGCGCGCGCTCGACGTGGGCGACGACCGCGGCGTGGTGCGCCGCGCCGCGCCAGGCGTCGCGCACGCGCACGGCGAACCCGACCGTGCGCCCGTCGCGGGAGACGACGCGGCCCGCCCAGGCGCGCTCGCGGCGCAGGTGCGCGCCCAGGCGCGCGAGCGCCGGCGCGTCGAGGGCCGCGAGCCGGGCCTCGGTCAGCGCGGGCCCCACCCAGAGCTGCGCCCCCTCGTCGTGGACGACCGTGGCCGTGGCCGGGCCGACGACCTCGAGGACGAGCTCCGCGGCCCCGAGCGCGCGGGTCAGCGCGAGGGCGCGCCGGGCGCCCTCGGGCGTGAACCAATCGGCCTCCGCGCGCACGGCGAACACGAAGGCCGTGTTGTCGTCGCGGCCGAAGCGGGCGCTCAGGGCCTCGTAGCGGGCGAACAGCGGGTCGCCCCGCGGGACGAGCTGCTCGACGCCGAGCTCCGCGCGCAGCCCGCGCCCGTGGAGCGTCGCGACGGCCGCGAGCGCGAGCAGCGCGAGCGCGAGGAGCGTCGCGCGGGGGCGGCGCACGGGGAGGCCGAGCGCGCGCGCGAGCGCGCGCCGCCCCTCGCCCTCTCCGGCCGCGGCCGCGCCGGGCTCCCCCACGCC
>JANJTH010000179.1 GCA_024711205.1 Planctomycetota bacterium
GAGCGCGAGCTCGGCCCGGGGCGCCGGGCGCCCGCGGCACGCCCGCGGCGCGGCGCCCGCGTCGGTCAGGTCGCGCGCGGGCCGGGCCGCTCGACGCGGCGGGTCGTGCGCTTCCCGACCGGCTTGCCGTCGCGCCCGAGCTCGCGCCCGTCGATGTCGCGCGCGCACACGACGAACGAGCTCGAGCGCGGCAGCGTGAGCCGGTCGCCGACCTCGAGCCGGATCGTGCCCGTGAACCCGCGCCCGTTGTGCTTCGTGCCGTGCTCGCCGCCGAGGTCGGTCGCCTGGAGCTGCCCGGCCACGACCTCGAGCAGGACGTGCTCGGGCGCCACGCGCGAGCTCTGGAGCAGGACGTCGCAGTGCCACGCGCGCCCGAGCAGCGTCCGGCCCTTGATCGGCACGAGGCACGTCTTGTCGCGCTGGAGCAGCCAGTGCCGGCCCTGGTCCTCACCCTCGGCGTGGAGCAGCCCGGGCACGGCCGCCGTGACCCCGCGCAGCGCCGGGTCGTCCGCGTTCACGGCCACGACGCCGGGCTGGAGCACGCACACGAGGTAGGCGTCGATGTCCGGGAGGCGCTGGATCAGGACCTGGCGGTCGCCGCGGAAGTCGAGCGACCGGCAGGCCCCGGCCCGGCAGGGCGCCAGGCCCTTGGCCACGCTCGCGAGCAGGAACGAGGTCATGGCGGCGAGGAACTCCGCGCCGCGCGGGTCGGACATCGTCGTCGCCAGGATCAGCCCGTCGGAGCTCGCGACCGTCAGGCTCTCGCAGCCGTGGATCGACTGCTGCACCCGGTTGAGCCGCGAGACGAGGTCCTTGAGGTGGTTCACGCCCCCCTCCCCTGGCCGGGGATTCTGCCACGGGGGAGGCGCGGCCTCCATGACCCCTGGCGCGCGGGCCGGGGTCCAGGGGAACATGCGCGCCGGCCTCGCTGCGCGGGCGCGCGGCGTCCGCGGGGGGGCCGAGGCGCCGCCCCCGCCCCCGACGCGGGAGGGCGCGGACCTCGGGCCCGGGGAGGGCGGACCATGACGCTGCCGGCCCCGACGCTCCTGCTCGCCTCGCGGCTGGGCGCCCACGGCGAGCGCGCGCGCGAGGCGCCGCTCCCCTGGGCGGTCGCGGGGCTCGCGACGGGCGGGCGCTCCGCGCGGGCCAAGGACTGGCCCTGCGAGGACTCCGTCGCCCTCGCGCCGCTCCCCGAGGGCGCGCTCCTCGCGCTCGTGGCCGACGCCCACTGGGGCGGCCGCTCGAGCGAGGTCGCGGCGGAGGCCCTCCTGGGCGCCTGGACGAACGCCCGCGCGCGCGCCCCTCAGGCCCGGCTCGTCGAGGCGCTCCGGCGGCTCGACGCCGCGCTGGCCGCGCGCCCCGAGGACGGGTCGGAGACGACGGTCCTCGTCGCGCACCTGGCCGGGCGCCGCCTCACCTGGGCCGGGGTGGGCGACAGCCTCCTGCTCGCCGTCTCGCCCGCGGGCGCCCGGCAGCTCAACCGGACCGCCGGCCTGTTCCTCGGCCTGAACCCGCTCGCGGCGCACCCCGCCCCGCCGGACGCGGGCGCGGCCGACCTCGCCCCGGGCGAGGTCGCGCTGCTCGCGACCGACGGCCTCGAGCCCGAGGCGTCGGGCGGGCTCGACGGCCCCGCCCTCGCGGGCCTCCTCCTCGGGCGCCGGCCGCTCGCCGCCGGCGTCGACGCGCTGCTCGAGCACCAGTCGATCGCGGGCACGGACAACCTGGGCGTCGTCGCGCTCGACGTTGCAGGCCCCTGAAATCCTTACCCTTGCGTCGCCCGGACGGGCGGACTACACCCTCTGCATGGGCCTCCGCTCCCACGCCCTCCTCCTCGCCCTGGCGCTGGCGCTCGCGGCCCCCTGCGCGCGGGCCGACGTCCTCGAGACGACGGCCGGGGCGCGCCGGGAGGGGCGGGTCCTCCTCGCGGGGCCGACCCGGCTCGTGTTCGAGGGGCCGGCCGGGCTCGAGTTCGTGGCCTGGGAGGCCGTGCGTCGGCTCGTCGACGCGCGCGGGGCCGCGGTCGCCCGCGGCGAGGCGGACCCCGTCGCCGTCGTCGAGGTCGTCGAGGGCGGGGCGCGCGTCCGGCGCGCCGGCGCCGACGCGGAGCTCTCGATCCACGGCGCGGCCGCGGTCCTCCGGCGCGGCGACGTGGTCCGCACGGGGCCCTACGGGCGCGTCACGCTGCGCGTCCCGGGGGGCGCGGCCGTGTCCGCCCGCGGCGACGCGATCGTGCACCTCCTCGACGAGGCGACGCTCGTCGAGGGCACCCTGCGCGTCGACGACGACGAGGGCACGACGGGCGTCCTCCTGCCGGAGGGCCGGCTCACGGTCGAGCGAGGGCGCGCCATCGTCGAGCACCTGCGCGGCCGCAGCCGGGTCACGTGCCTGGCGGGGCGCGCCGTCCTGCGCTCGCCGCTCGGCTGGTCGGTCGAGCTCCCGCGCAACCACGCGCTCGACGCGCGCGCCGAGCGCGACGAGGAGCCGGCCAGCGTCGGGGCGAGCAACGCGAACGCCTGGCCGCTGCGGCTGGAGGTCGGCGCGCGCGCCGTCTCGATCCAGCCGGGCGAGCGCGTCCTCCTGCTCGGGCCGACCGGGGCGGCGGCGCCGGGCGCGCCCGACCCCCTCGAGCTGACCCGCCGGGACCCGCGGCGCGAGGACGCCTGGCCGCGCGAGCCCGCCCCGCGGCGCGAGCCCCCCCCCGCCGAGGAGCCGACGCCGCGCGCGCCGGCGCGCCGACCGGCCGACGGGCGAGAGGTGGGCCCTGGCCGCGTCGCGAGCGCGACCGGCTCGTTCGGGCTCGAGCGCCAGGGCGAGCGGGTCCGCAGGGTGTCCCCCGGCGAGGCCGCGGGGTTCCCGCTCGCGGCGAGCGACGTCGTGGTCGCCGACGGGGTCGGGGTCGAGCTCGACCTGGGCGGCGCCCGGGTGCGCCTGGCGCCCGGCGCCCGGCTCGCGCTCGGCGACCCCGAGCGCCAGGGGGGCCCCGCGTGCACGCTCCTGCGCGGGTCCGCCACGGTCGAGACCGACGGCGCGGTGACCGTCGCCGGCGCGGTCGGCGAGGTCGGCCTCGCCCGGGGCGCCATGGCGCTCGAGGCCAGCCCGGACGGGCTCGAGGTCGCGCTGCGCGTGGGCCGCGCCGGGCTCCGCGAGGGCGACGAGGTGCGGGCCGGGCTCACGGCGCCCGCGCGGGTCGTGCTCGTGCGGGAGGGCCGCCGGGTCCGCCTGCGGGTCCCCGCGGACGGGGCGCCGATCGAGGCCACCTTCGGGACGCTCGACGTGCGGACGCTCGCGCCGGGGCAGACCGCGAGCCACGGGCGGACGGGCGACCAGCAGGCGATCGAGCTGGGGCCCGCGCGGCTCGAGCTGCTGGGCGCCGTGCGCGCGCACGTCGAGCGCGGCCCGACCGGCGAGCAGCTCGTGGTCGACGGCGGGGGGCGCTACGCGCTCGTCGCGGGGACCTACCGCCTCGCCCGCGCCGGCGACGGGACCGTGACGAGCGACGTCCCCGAGGCCGCGCGCCGCCCCGCCGACGAGGGCGCCCGCCCCGGGGCCGGCGCCCCGCCGGCGCCTCGCGGC
>JANJTH010000198.1 GCA_024711205.1 Planctomycetota bacterium
GAGCGCGAGCCGGCGCCGCGCGACCCGCGCGCCGAGCGGGGCCCCGGCGCCGAGGGCCCGTGGCGCGAGCGCCTGGCCCGGGCCGAGCGTGAGCTGCGCGAGCGGGCGGAGGAGGAGCTGGGCCGGATCGCGCGCGAGGCCGAGGAGCGGGCCCGGGCCGTGAAGCAGCGGGTCGGGGCCGAGCTCGAGCGCCTCCGGCAGATCGCGCGCGAGCGCGAGCACGAGGAGCGGGCTCGCGAGCACGAGGGCGGGCCGCGGCCGGACGGGCCCGGCGCCCACGACGACCTCGCGCGCAAGCTCGAGCACGCCCTCCGCGAGGAGCGCGAGCGGCACGCCCGCGAGATGGCGGAGCTCCGGCGCGAGATGGCCCGCGAGCGGGACGCGCTGCACGAGGCGGTCCGCGCGCTGAAGGAGGAGCTCGAGCGGCGCCGGCGCTGAGTCGGCGCGGGGCTCGCCCGGCCGCCCCTCGACGCGGGCGCGCGCCCAGCCAGCGACCTCCAGCCGGGGGAGGTCGGCCGACACGGCCGGCGGGGTCGAGCCGCCGGCCTCGGCCTCAGCCGCAGCGGGCGGCCTCCAGCCGTGGGCCCAGGACGGCCTCAGCCTCCGCGGGCGGCCTCGCGCCGGCGGCGGAGGTCGGCCCCGCGCCGGCCGCTCAGCCGATGGCCTCGAGCCGACGGCGGAAGTCCGCGATGGTCCGCTCGAACCCGGCCCGTCGGCTCACGCGGGGCGCCCAGCCGAGCAGGTCCCGGGCGCGCGTGATGTCGGGCCGCCGCACCTTGGGGTCCCCCGGCGGGAGCGGGCGGTAGACGAGCTCGCTCTTCGAGCCCGTGAGCTCGAGGACCTCGCGCGCGACCTCGAGGAGCGTGACCTCCTCGGGGTTGCCGATGTTCACCGGCTCCCACACGTCGGAGTGGAGCAGGCGGTCGAGCCCGTCCACGAGGTCCGCCACGTAGCCGAACGAGCGCGTCTGGCTCCCGTCGCCGTAGATCGTGAGCGGCTCGCCGCGGAGCGCCTGCGTCGCGAAGTTCGGCAGCGCTCGCCCGTCGTCGAGCTGCATGCGCTCGCCGAACGTGTTGAAGATCCGCACGATCCGCGTCTCGAGCTTGTGGACGCGCCGGTAGGCCATGGTGATCGCCTCGGCGAACCGCTTGGCCTCGTCGTAGACCCCGCGGATCCCGATCGGGTTCACGCGCCCCAGGTAGGTCTCCGGCTGCGGGTTCACCTCGGGGTCGCCGTAGACCTCGCTCGTCGACGCGAGGAGGAACCGCGCCCGCTTGGCCTTCGCGAGCCCGAGCGCGTTGTGCGTCCCGTGGGCGCCGACCTTGAGGATCTGGATCGGCAGCCGCTCGAAGTCGGCCGGCGAGGCGGGCGACGCGAAGTGGAGCACGTTGTCGACGGGCCCCTCGACCTCGATGAACTGCGTCACGTCGTGGAGCACGAACCGGAAGCCCGGCCGCCCCTCGAGGTGCGCCACGTTGTCGCGGCTCCCCGTGAGCAGGTTGTCGATGCAGAGCACCTCGTGGCCCGCGGCCAGGAAGTGGTCGCACAGGTGCGAGCCGATGAAGCCCGCCCCGCCCGTGATCACCGTCCGCGGCACGCGCGGCCCCCCTCTCCGGTCGCCCGGCTAGCCCAGGTTCAGGCGGCGCCCGCGGCCGATCCCGTAGTACTCGAAGCCGGCCTCCTCGACGCGGGCCGGGTCGAGGATGTTGCGCCCGTCGAAGATGAGCGGCTGGCGCATGGTCTTCTTCATGCGCTCCCAGTCCGGCCGGCGGAACTCGTTCCACTCGGTGCAGATCGCGAGCGCGTCGGCGCCCTCGAGCGCCGCGTAGGGCTTCGTCGCGTACTCGATCGTGTCGCCGAGCTCGCGGCGCGCCGTCTCGCGGGCGACCGGGTCGAACGCGCGGACGGTCGCGCCGGCCGCGAGGAGGTGCGCGATCAGCGTGAGCGACGGCGCCTCGCGCATGTCGTCCGTGCGCGGCTTGAACGCGAGCCCCCACACCGCGACGCGCTTGCCCGCGAGGTCGCCCGTGAAGCGGGCCTGGATCTTGTCGAACAGGACGCGCTTCTGGCGCCGGTTCACGCGGTTCGTCGCCTCGAGCACCTCGAGCTCGAGCCCGACCTGCTTGCCCGTGTGCGCGAGCGCGTCCACGTCCTTGGGGAAGCAGCTCCCGCCGAAGCCCATGCCGGGGAACAGGAACGAGTGCCCGATCCGCGAGTCGGTCCCCATGCCGTGGCGGACCTGGTCGACGTCGGCGCCCACCCGGTCGGCGAGGTTCGCGAGCTCGTTCATGAACGAGATCCGGGCCGCGAGGAGCGCGTTCGCCCCGTACTTCGTGAGCTCGGCCGACGTGTTGTCCATGACGAGGATCGGGTTCCCCGTGCGCACGAACGGGTCGTAGAGCTCCTTCATGATGAGCGCGACGCGCGGGTCCTCGGTGCCCACGACCACGCGGTCGGGCTTGAGGAAGTCGTCGACCGCGTGCCCCTCCTTGAGGAACTCGGGGTTGCTCACGACGTCGAACGGCAGCTTCGTGACCGCCGCGACGCGGCGCTTGACCTCGGCCGCCGTGCCGACCGGGACGGTCGACTTCATGACGATGATCGTGTGCTCCTGCATGGCCCGGCCGACGTCCTCGGCCGCCGCGTACACGTAGCGCATGTCGGGGGCGCCATCGGGCCCGCTCGGCGTGCCGACGCACACGAACACGACGCGGGCCTTCGTCACGGCGTCCTTCAGGTCCGTCGTGAAGCGCAGGCGCTCGCTCGCGACGTTGCGCGCGATCATCTGGTCGAGCCCGGGCTCGTAGATCGGGACCTCGCCGCGGTTCAGCCGCTCGATCTTCTCGGCGTCGATGTCGACGCACCACACGTCGTTGCCGTTGTCCGCGAAGCAGGTGCCGGTGACGAGGCCGACGTAGCCGGTGCCGATGACCGCGATCCGCATGGAGGCGCTCCCCCTGTTGGGTGCGCCACGATAGCCCGCGGGGCGGCGGGATCAACCGGAACGGACGGGGGGGAGGTGACCTGGGGGAGGACGCGCCCTGGACGCGGGGCAGAGGGCAAGGGCATGGGCAGGGGAAGAGGGAAGGAGGGGAAGAGCTTCGCTGGGTGCGGGCGAATGGGCTGAGGAGGGAGCGCGGAACGGGGCGGGGTCGCTGGCGGCCGCGGGAACGGGGGGAGCTCTGCTGGGTGCGGGGGGAGGGCTGTATCGTGGGGCGGGCGCCTGGCGAGGCGCCGCGGAGGGGCCATGACTGCACCGCGCTGGTGGGGGCGGCTGGCCGCGGGGCCGGGGCGGCCCTTGACCCGGGCCGAGGTCCGCGAGGTCGACCGGCGCGCGATCGAGGACCTGGGCCTGCCCGGGCTCGTGCTCATGGAGAACGCGGCGCTGGGGCTGACCGCCGCGACGCTCGAGCTGCTGGACCAGCTCCGCGAGGAGGGAGGCGGAGCGGGACCCGTGGACGGCGAGGTCGCGGTCGTGTGCGGCCGGGGCAACAACGGCGGCGACGGCCTCGCGCTCGCGCGGCACCTGGCGCTCCTGGGCGTCGCGCCGCGGGTCGCGCTCGCCGCGCGCCGCGACGACCCGGCGGCGCGCGCGGGCGACGCGGGCGTGCAGCTCGGCGTGCTCGAGCGCGCGGGCGTCGCGATCGACGAGGTGCTCGACGGGGGGGCGCTCGCGACGTGGCTCGCGGGGCCGGCCGCGGGCGCCCGGCTCGTCGTCGACGCGCTGTTCGGGACGGGGCTCGCGGGCCCGCTCCGCGAGCCGGGGCTCGGGCTCGTCCGGGCGCTCGACCGCGACCCGCGCCCGAAGCTCGCCTGCGACCTGCCGAGCGGGCTCGACTGCGACACGGGGCGGCCGCTCGGGGCCGCCGTGCGCGCGCGCGAGACCGTGAGCTTCGTGGCCGCGAAGGTCGGCTTCGAGGCGCCCGGGGCCGCGGCCTACACCGGGCTCGTGCGCGTCGTCCCGATCGGCTGCCCCGCCGCGGCCTGGGGCCACGTCGCGGGCGAGGTCACCTGAAGGCGCCCCCCGCCCGCGACCCTCGCGGCGGACGGCGCGGCCCGGCTCGGGAGGCCCCGAGGGCCGCTGCCTACCGGCAGCGCACGAGGTCGCCCGCGCGCACGCCGAGCCGGCCGAGCTGCGGGCCGACCTCGGCGAGGAAGCGGTTCGCGTCGGTCGCGTAGCCGGCGGTCGGGGCCAGGCCGTCCACGCGCGCGCAGAACCACGCGTTGAGCCGGTCCATCAGGACCTCGCGCACGTACTTGCAGGTCATGGATGCGAGCGCGACGGGCAGGCTCGCCTGCTCGGCCTCGACCCGGAACGTCGCGCGCACGACGCCGCGGCGCGTCCGAACGCGGTAGCGGCTGACCTCGGGCGTCTCGAGGTCGGTCTCGATCGGCGCGTTCGGGAAGGCCTGCCCGAGCAACCGCGCGTAGGTCGTCCGCCCGCCCTGGCGGTCGACCACGAGCTCGAGCGGCCCCTCGGTCCGCGCGCGCAGGTCGCGCGCGAGCTCGACGAAGGCCTGCGCAGGACGGCGGCGTCGCCGACGGTCTTGAGCGGGAACGCATGGTCGGCCATGCCCGGCACGACGTTGAGGTTGGCCACGCTCCCGCAGGCGAGCACGACATGGTCGTAGCGCATCCGGCGGGGCAACCCGTCGTGGCTTTCGAACTCGACCTCGCTGGCTGCGAGATCCACGTGCCGCACTTCCTCCGTGCGGCAAATGACGCCCGGCAGGAGCTGCCGCAGCGGCACGATGACGTCCTGCAAATTCAACGAGGAGCCGACGGCGTCGGCCAGGAGCGGACTGAAGACAAGGTGGTTCTCGCGGTTGAAGAGGACGATCTCCGCATCGTTGCC
>JANJTH010000209.1 GCA_024711205.1 Planctomycetota bacterium
GGCGAGCCCGCCGCGCCGGGCCCGGAGGACGACGCGCTGGCGCGCGGTCGCCGGCGGAGCGACGCGACGAAGGGCGCCGAGCGATCGCGCGCGGCGCAGCGGCGCTCGGAGCGCCGGGAGGTCCACGACCGAACGCTCCACCACGCCCGCGGGACCCGCCAGGAGCGCGAGAGCCTCGAGCGAGAGCGGCGCGACGACGACGCGGAGCTCGCGCACGAGCGAGCGCTCGGCGACGAGCTCGGCGCGGCCGAGCGCGCCCTCGCCGACGGGGCCCTCGACCGCCAGCGGCAGGCGCTCGAGGCGGCGGGCACCGCGGTCCAGCAGGGCGAGGCCGAGGGGGCGTGGCGCGGGCGCGAGCTCCGGCGGCACCTCGAGCGGACGCTCGACCAGCTCGCGCGGGTCGGCGCGGCGGCCACGGCGCTCGGCGCCGACGAGGCATGTGGGCCCGTCGCGCGGGTCGCGGCCCACGCCGAGGCCCTCCGTGCCGCCATCGAGCTCACGCGACTCGGGCTCGAGGACGCCCTCGCCGCGACGTGACGGCCCGCGGGGCCCCGCCGGCGCCTCCCCGAGCGAGGGATCGCGCCGCGGGCGCCGCGCCGGACTGAGCGCCCACGCCCCGGCCCGCCCGGGCGAAGGGCGCCTCGCGCCGGCGCCCCCCGGGTCAGCTCCCGGCGCGCTGCCGGATCAGGTTGAGCGCCGAGCCGGCCCTGAACCACTCGAGCTGCTCGCCCGCGAGCGAGTGGCGGACGAGCACGCGCTCGGTCGAGCCGTCCGCGTGGTGCAGCACGAGCTCGACCTTGGAGCCGGCCGCGAGCGTCGTGAGCCCCACGACGTCGATCCGGTCGTCCTCGCGCACGCGCTCGTAGTCCTCCGGGTTCGCGAACGTGAGCGGCAGGATCCCCTGCTTCTTCAGGTTCGTCTCGTGGATCCGCGCGAAGCTGCGCGTGATCACGGCCCGGCAGCCCAGGTAGCGCGGCGACATGGCGGCGTGCTCGCGCGAGGAGCCCTCGCCGTAGTTCACGTCGCCGACCACGACCCAGCCCTGCCCGGCCTGCTTGTAGTGCTTGCCGATCTCCGGGAACGTCTTCGTGCGCGTCCCGTCGAGCACGTCGAGGCCCTTGCCCACCTCGCCCGTGAAGGCGTTCACGGCGGTCAGGAACGCGTTGTCGCTGATGTTCTGGAGGTGCCCGCGGTACTTGAGCCACGGCCCTGCGGCCGAGATGTGGTCCGTCGTGCACTTGCCCTTGGCCTTGAGCAGGAGCGCGAGGCCGGTCAGGTCCGTCCCCTCCCAGGCCGGGAACGGCGCGAGGAGCTGCAGGCGATCGCTCGTCGGGCTGACCGCGACCTGCACGCCCTTGCCCGCGGGGTCGGGCCCCACGAACCCGTCGTCGCCGCCCGTGAAGCCGCCCTTCGGCAGCTCGTCGCCCTCGGGCGGCGCGAAGCGGAACGACCCGCCGCCCGGGAGCGGCAGCTCGTCCTTGAGCGGGTTCCAGCCGAGCGAGCCCGAGAACGCGTAGGCCGTCACGACCTCCGGGCTCGCGATGAACGCGTGGGTGTCGGGGTTCGAGTCGTTGCGCGCCTTGAAGTTGCGGTTGAACGACGTGATGATCGAGTTCTTCGTGCCCTTCTGCACGTCGTCGCGCTTCCACTGGCCGATGCACGGCCCGCAGGCGTTCGCGAGCACGGTCGCGCCGATCGACGTCAGGTCCTCGAGCTGCCCGTCGCGCGCGATCGTGGCCCGGATCTGCTCCGAGCCGGGCGTGACGAGGAACGGGACCTTCGCCTTGAGGCCCCTGGCCTTGGCCTGGCGGGCGAGGTGCGCCGCGCGGCTGATGTCCTCGTAGCTCGAGTTCGTGCACGAGCCGATCAGCGTCGACGTGAGCTCGAGCGGCCAGCCGTGCTCGCGCGCGTCGGCGCCCATGCGCGAGACGGGCCGCGCCAGGTCGGGCGTGAAGGGCCCGACCACGTGCGGCTCGAGCGTCGAGAGGTCGAGCTCGATCAGCTCGTCGTAGAACGCGCGCGGCCGCTCGGCGACCTCGGGGTCGGCCACGAGCAGCGCCGCGTGCTCGTCCGCGAGCGCCGCGAGCTCGGCCCGGCCCGTCGCGCGCAGGTAGGCGGCCGTGCGCCCGTCGTAGGGGAAGATCGAGGTCGTCGCGCCCAGCTCGGCGCCCATGTTCGTGATCGTCGCGCGGCCCGTGAGGCTGATCGACGCGACGCCGGGGCCGAAGTACTCGATCACCTTGTTCGTGCCGCCGGCGCAGGTCAGGATCTCGCACAGCTTGAGGATCACGTCCTTGGGCGAGCTCCAGCCCGAGAGCTGGCCCTTGAGGTGGACGCCCACGAGCCGCGGGCAGAGCACCTCCCAGGGCATGCCGACCATGACGTCGACCGCGTCGGCGCCGCCGACGCCGCAGGCGATCATGCCCATGCCGCCCGCGTTCGGCGTATGCGAGTCGGTCCCGATCATGAGCCCGCCCGGGAAGGCGTAGTGCTCGAGGACGACCTGGTGGATGATCCCGGCGCCCGGCTTCCAGAAGCCGATCCCGTAGCGGCGCGAGACGCTCTCGAGGAAGGCGTAGACCTCGCCGTTCGTCGTGCTCGCCTGCTTCAGGTCCTCGGCCGCGCCGACGCGGGCCTGGATCAGGTGGTCGCAGTGGACCGTCGAGGGGACCTGCGCCTCGTCCTTGCCGGCGAGCATGAACTGCAGCAGCGCCATCTGCGCCGTCGCGTCCTGCATGGCGACGCGGTCGGGGCGCAGGTCGAGGAAGGACACGCCGCGCTCGGGCAGCGGCGCCTCGGGGTCGTCGGCGTGGGCCCAGAGCACCTTCTCGGTGAGCGTGAGCGGGCGCGCGAGGCGCTCCCGCGCGCGCGCGTGGCGCTGCTTCGACCGCTCGTAGAGGGCGCGCACCTGCCCCACGTCCTGGCTCTCGCTCACGTCGACCTCCCCGGCCCGGCGCGCTCGCGGCGGGGCCCGGACGGCCCCCCGGCGCGCGGTGCGCGGAGTCTACTCGCCGCGGGGGCGAAAGCGACGCTGACCGGCGCGCGGGGGGGCGGCGCCCGCCCCCGCGCGTCCGCGCTCGGGTCAGAGCCCTCGAAGAGATCGCCGCCTCGGCCGCGCTCGCCATCGACGCCGCCTGCTTCGTTGGGCGCAACTCACAGTCCTTCCAGGAATGCTCGAGTCGCTCCCGCCTCGCAGGCGACGCCGCTGGCTACGCGGCGGCCTTCGCCGAGGACTCCTTCAAGGGCGCTCAGTCCTCGCGGGCGAGGCGGTCGAGGTCGGCCTTCGAGCGGCGGCGGCCAGGCGCGGCGGCCGCGGCGGCCCCGCGACCGCGGGGCGCCGGGGCCTCGGCGGCGGCCGGCATGCCGGCGGCGGCCGGCATGCCCGGCACCGCGCCCATGGCGAAGGGGACCACGGCCGCGGCGCCGCCGCGCGGGCGCTTGAGCAGGAGCACGACCTCGCGGTTCAGCCCGTCGTAGTGCGACGTGACGAGCTCGAACCCCTCGTTCCCGTAGTGGTCGAGGATCCGCTGGAGCGTGCCGCGGCCGAGCGGGTTCTCCACCACGATGTCGGCCCCGTCGAGCGCGTAGCGACCGGCGACGACCTTGTAGTCCCACATGGCGGCGTCCCTCCCCCTCGGCGCCCGCGGGCGCCCGGCCAACATGAAACAGGGCGCCCCGCCCGCGTCAAGCCGCAGCCGGGCGGGCGGCCCGGCTACCGCCCCCCGGGCCGGACCTCGCCGTCCTCGAGGAGGGCCCGCCGCACGCGCGGGTCGAGCTGGCCGAGCCGCGCGTCGAGGAGCGTCCCCTGCGCGCGCGCGAGCCGCGAGCGCGCCAGGCGGTGGTCCACGTGCGACTGCACCTCGCGGCCCTCGGCGAGCGCGAGCCGGGCCAGGTCGTCGAGCACGTCGCGGGCGACCGCGGTCCCCTGGTCGACGCGCGCGTAGGTGGCCTGGAGCTGCCGCGCGGAGAGGATCCGCGCGGCGCGCGCGGCCTCGATCCGGGCCTCGGCCGTGCGCACGTCGCGCACGGCGCGCCGCACGTCGAGGACCGCGTTCGCCTCGGCGGAGCGGAGGGCCGCCTCGGCCTGCGCGAGCTCGAGGCGCGCCGCGCGCGACCGCGCGCGCTCGGCCCGCAGGAACAGGGGCAGCTCGGCGCGCAGCCCGAACGTCCACGAGTAGAACCGGCCCGAGCCGAGCGACGACCAGGCGTTGTGGTGCTGCCCGCCGAGCCCGTCCTCGGTGAGCGAGCCGAACACGTCGAGCACGGGCAGCGCCTCGTTCTCGCGCAGCGCGGCCGTGCGGCGCGCCGAGTCGAGCGCGACGTGGGCGCGCTTGAGGTCGGGGCGGCGCGCGCGGGCGAGCTCGACGGCGCCCGTCAGGTCGACGTCCGCGGGCGACGCCTGCCAGGGCCGGTCGGTCGGGACGATCAGCACGTCCCAGCGCGCGGCGTCGCCGGACGGCCGCACGAGGCGCACGAGCCCGTCGCGGGCCGCCTCGAGCGCGTTCTCCGCGACGATCAGCCCCTCGCGCCGCTCGGCGAGCCCGGCCTGCGCGATGATCACGTCGAGCGTGGCCGCCGCGCCGACCTCCTGCCGGCGGCGCTGGTCCTCGAGCAGCTTCTGGGCCGACGCGTAGGAGCGCTCCTGGAAGCGCAGCTCCTCCTCGGCGCGCACGAGGTCCCAGTAGGCCTGCTCGACCGCGAGCACGCCCCCGAGCAGCGCCTCGGCGTAGGTCATGTCGGCGGCGAGGGCCGCGTTCTCGGCCAGGCGCACGGGGGCCAGGTTCGCCTCGAGGCCCGCGCCGCGCAGGAGCGGCTGGCGCAGCTCGACCCGGAGCTGGGGCGTGTAGCTCGGGTTGAGCTGGAAGATGTTCTCCGTGAGCTGCCGGCGCTCGAGCCAGGTGATCGAGGCCGTGGTGCCGAGCGCGAACCGCTTCGAGAGCGCGGTCTGGACCTCGAGCTGGTCGAAGCTCGCGACCGAGAGCCCGAGCGGGAACCCGGCGAACGGGTTGAGCGAGAAGAACGGCGGGCGCCCCTCGGTGTAGCTGGCCTGGACCGAGAGGACCGGGTCGAAGGCGGCCTCGGCCTGCTCCGCCTGCTCGCCGGCCGCCTGCGCGCGCAGGAGCTCGACGAGGTAGTCGGGGTTCTCGGCGAGCGCGAGGTCGACCGCCGCGTCGAGCGAGAGCGCGAGGACCTCGCGGCGCGGCCCGAGCACGGGCGAGGTCCGCCCGCCCGTCAGGTCGCGCTCGCGCGCCTCGAGCTCGAGCACCCGCGCGGCCCCGCGCGCCCGCTCGGCCTGGAGCCGCTCGAGCTCGGCGCGGATCCGCGCGAGCTCCTCGGGGCGCTCGACCGACACGTCCTCGCCGGGCGCGGCCGCCGCAGCGCCCGGCCGCTCGTCGGCGGGCGGGGCGGGCGGGGTGTCCTGCGCGCGGACGGCGCCGCCGAGCGCGAGCGCGAGCGCAAGCGCCGTCCGCCCGGGCAGGGCCGCGTGTCGCGTCCGGGCGTCGCTCGTCCTGCGCATGCGTAGACCTCCATGGCCCTCGTCGGCGTCGGTTCGCGCCGGCCGGGTGGGGCGAAGGGGTCGCCGCGGGACGGCCCCCGCGAGGCCCGGCGCGGGCCGGCGACCGGAGCCCCGGACGATACGGATACGGGTTGGCGTCCACAACGCCGGGGGGAGCCGGGCGGTGGGCAGGACGCGTCCCCGCCGGGGCAGCGCCGCGTGGCGCCAAGCACGTCCCGATCCTGGTTGTCTTGTGCGCAAGATGTTTCCTGGGGACGAGTTGGGCGTTCGTCACCGGTGCGTCAATTCACCCCGAGCGCTTCCCGCGCATGGGTGATCGGGGCTAGGATCGTCGCTCCCTGGGAAGGGAGGCGTCCATGGCGGGCATTGCCCGAAGGACCGCGGGTCCGCGCGTCGGCGCGGGGCTGGTGGCCCTCGTCGCGGCGGCTGGCTTCGCCGCGCCGGCGCGGGGCGACGACCACGGGAACCAGGCCGCGCAGGCGACCCTCGTCGCGCCGGGCGCGCCCGCGCGCGGCGCGATCTCGCCGGCCGGCGACGTCGACTGGTTCCGCGTGCGCGTCGCCGCCGGCGCGCGCGTCGTCGTGCGCACGGCCGACCTCGGGCCCGGCATGGACACCGTGCTCGACGTGTGGGGGCCCGGAGGCCAGGCCGTCGGGACCAACGACGACGTCGACGGGGGGCGGCAGAGCCGCGTGACCTTCGTCGCGGCCCGCACGGGCGACGCCGTGGCGCGCGTCCGCCACTACGACCGGACCCGCGGCGTCGGGACGTACGCGCTCGTCGTCGACGTCACGGGCGCGCCGGCGCCCGCGGACACGACGGCGAGCACGACGACCACGGGCACGACGACCACGACGGGGCCGGCGCCCGCCCCGGGTGCCGCGATCGACCTCGACGCGGTCCCCGCGTTCGACCCCAAGCTCGAGGGCGCGGCGCTCGACGTCACCTGGCGCGTCCCGGGGGGCGGGCAGGCCCAGGCCACGCTCGACGTGCTCGACGCGCAGGGGCGCGCGGTCGCCCGGCTCGTGGGCGGCCTCGTCCCGGCGGGGCAGGCCCTGCAGGCGAGCTGGGACGGGCGCGACGCGGGCGGGCGCTTCGTCGCCCCGGGCCGCTACGCCCTGCGCGCCGCCGCCACGCTCCCGGGCGGCGGGGCCGCCGCGGGCGAGCGCGCCGTCCACGTCGTCCGCGTCGGGCTGGTCTCGGCGACCTTCGCCGACACGGGCCCGGGCGGCGCGCGCGTGCAGCTCGCCTACCACGCGCCGAACGGGCGGCTCGACGGCAACCGGCTCGCGCTCGACGCCATGGGGGCCGCCTGGACGCTCTCGCGCTCGCCCCTCGGCGACGGCTGCCTCGACGCGCCCGACGGGGCGCCGCTCGCGCTCCCGGCGGTCTGGACGGACCTCGCGCAGCCCCCGCGCGACGGGGCAGGGCAGGTCGTGCTCCGCGGGCGGAGCCTGCCCGTGGCCTACGTCGCGGGCGCGCGCCCCGAGGTCCGGCTCGGGCTCGGCGACCGCGCGGCCGCGGGCGGCGCGGCCGTCCCCTGCGGCTACCCGGTCGCGGGGCACCCGCTCCGCGTCGCCTTCGCGGGCGAGGTCACGCGCGAGCTCGCCCCGGGCGGCGAGGTCGCGCTGCGCCTCCCGGCGGTCGCCGGGGCCATCGGGCGGTCGGACCTCGAGCTGCCGCTGACCTTCGAGGTGCTCGAGGGCGGCGCCTGGCGGCGCGTGCCGGGCCTCCACCGGCTCGCCGTGCGGGTCTACACGGTGCTCGGCGCGCCGCGCCAGGGCGGCGGGCTCGAGCGGCCCTGGGTCGCGGCCGTCGACCGCGTGGCGGGCTGGAGCGCCGGGCGCGCGGGCACGGCGGCCGAGGCGCTCGCCGCGATCGTCGAGGCGCTCAACGCGCGCGAGGGCCTCCGCTACGACGGCGCGCAGGGCGCGCCCGCCTACACCGACGGCGTGTCGCTCTCGCGCCCCGACGTGCTGCTCGACCAGTGGCTCCACCGCCTGCGCGGGTCGACCGTGAACTGCCTCGACTGCGCAGGGCTCGTGACCACGCTCGCCGACGCGGTCGGCGTGGCGGCCGAGGTCGCGATCGCCGGCTGGAACTTCGCGCTCCACTGGATCCAGGGCCTCGGCAGCCCGGGGTTCACGCGCGACCTGTTCGGCGGGCACCACGCGTTCAGCTACCACGCGGTCGCGTCGGTCGACCGCGGGGCCTCCGTCCACGACGCCTGCCTGCGCGTCGACGACGACGCCTGGCCGCAGGCGTCACCCCACACGGCGCGGCTCCCGATCGCCATGCCGTTCGCGCGCTACCGGGCGCAGCTCAGCCCGGACGGCTTCCGCGTCGAGGAGCTGGGCCGCGCGAGGGTCCGGTGAGCGCGCGCGAGCCCGCGCGGCCCGCGACGCCGCCCGCGGACGTGGACCCCGACCCGAGCCCCGAGGAGGCGCCTCCCGTGACCGCAGCGAGCCCCACGCGTCGCCGGCTCCCGGCGACCGACCGAAGCGGCCACCGGCCCCCGGCGGCCGGCGGCGCGCGCCGTCGCGCTCCGGCCCCGGCGCTCGCGCTGCTCCTGGCCTTGGCCGGCCTCGCCGCCCCGCCGACCGCGCGCGCGCAGGACGGCGCCGACGCCCGGGTCGCGGCGACGGCCGAGGCCTACGGCTTCGCCCGCTGGCCCGCGCCGGGGCCGCGGCGCGCGAAGGCCCCGCTCCTCGCGCTCGCGGTCCCCGGGCTCGAGCACGGCCGGCTCGCGGTCGACCCCGAGCGCGGCGAGGCCACGCTCGAGCTCGTGCGGCCGGGTGGCGAGGGCGGCGCGCCGATCGCGGTCGTGACCCTGCGCCGGCTCGACACGGCCGAGGCCGCGCGCAAGGCGCTCCTCGCGCGGCTCACGAGCGTGCAGGTCCGGCTCGCGCCGCTCGAGGGCGCGGGGGAGGTCGCGTTCGCGACCCCGCCCGCGCTCGGGCCCGCGACCCTCGTCCTCGCGGTCCGCGGCAACGTGCTCGTCGAGGTCCGCCGCGCGGGCGACGCCGGCCCGGCCGACCGCGGCGCCGGGGGCGCCGGCGTCGAGCCGATCGCGCTCGCCGTGGACGCCCTCCTCCGCGCCGCGCCGGTCGCGGCGCC
>JANJTH010000216.1 GCA_024711205.1 Planctomycetota bacterium
GGCGCAGGCCCGAGCCTGCCTGCGCCCGGCGCCCCGAGCGGGCCGGCCGCGGTCGACCCGGCCGCGGCCGGCCCGTTCGCCGCCGCGCTGGCGCGGGCCGAGGGCGGGCAGCGGGAGGCCATGCTCGAGGTCGCGCTGATGCTCAAGGACGGGCGCGAGACCGCCAAGGACCCCGCCGCGGCCGTCGCGTGGTTCGAGCGCGCGGCCGCCGCGGGCGACGTCGCAGGCATGTTCTGGCTCGGCGTCTCCGCGAGCCAGGGCGCGGGCCTGCCGAAGGACGCCGCCGTGGCCGAGGCCTGGTTCCTCCGCGCCGCCGAGGGCGGCCACAGCAACGCCATGCTGTGGCTGGGGACCCTCCTCGCCCAGCGCGACCCCGCCCGGGCCCGGACGTGGCTCGAGCAGGCCCGCGCCACGACGACGGACGCCGCGATCCAGAAGAAGGCCGCCGACGTCCTGGCGCGCCTCGCGGAGTGACGGCCCGCGCCGGCGCGTGTTTGGCGCATTCCCGTGCTACATTGCCGTTCGTGGCGGCGGCGCGGGGGGGCACGCGAGGAGCGACGGGTCTGACGACCTGCACGCCGGCGCGCGGCGCCAGGGCGGCCCGGTGAGCGCGCCGGCCCCGCAGGCGGCGTCCGTGCTCGCGACGGACGAGCCGGCGCCCGCCCGCCGCCCGACGCTGCGCGGGGTGCCGGACCTCGTGGCCGCGCTCGTCGCCGCCCCGGCCGTCGTCCTCCTCGTGCTCGCGGCCCAGGGCGGCGTGGCGACGCTCGCCGCCGGGCTGTTCGGCCTGGGGCTGCTCCTCATGCTCACGACGAGCGGCCTCTACCACGCCGTGACCTGGAGCCCGCCGCGGCTCGCGCTCATGTCGCGGCTCGACCACGCGGCGATCTTCGTCCTGATCGGGGCGACGTACGCCCCCTTCTGCCTGTGCGCCGACCTCGCCCACGGCCCGCTGATCCTGACGATCGTGTGGTCGTGCGCCGCGCTCGGGGTCGGGCACTGCCTGCTGCGACCGCGCACGCATCGCGCCCTCAACGCCGTCCTCTACGTGCTCCTCGGGGTCGCCATGGTCCCCGACACGCCGTCGTTGTGGCGGGTCCTCCCCGGGGCGGCGTTCGCGTTCTCGGTGTGCGGGGGCGCCGCGTACATCCTGGGCGCGTGCGTCTACGTGGCCCGCCGGCCGAACCCCTGGCCGCGCCACTTCGGCTACCACGAGGTGTTCCACCTGTTCGTGTTCGCCGGCGCGGCTTGCCACTACGCCGCCGTGTGGGACGTGGTCACCCGCGGCTGACGAGGCTCGGCGCCCTCGAGGCTCGGCGTCCTCGGAGGACTCCCCAGGCGACCTTCGCCGAGGAGTCCTCCGGGGGCGCTCAGGCGAAGCCGCCCTTGCCGTCGCCGAAGTCGAGGTCGAACTCGAAGTCGATGTCCTCGGAGCCCGGCGGGCGGGCGGGCGGCTGGGCGGAGGCGCCGGGGCGCGCGACGCGCACGGTGGGCGCCGCGGGCGGGGCGGGGCGGTAGGCGGGCTCCTCCGGCGCGCCGAGCGGGTCGGCGGTCAGCAGCGAGTCGGGCGCGACCGCGGAGAAGCGCCACGTGCTCGCGCGCGGGTCGCTCGTCGGCGACGGCGGGGGGGGCGGCGCCGCCACGGGCTGGCTCGGCGCCTCGGCCATGCGCCGCACGAAGTCGTGGAACCCCTCGGGCCGGAACAGGCGCACGACCATGGCGCGGCCCAGCCGGACCGGGGCGTCGTAGGGCATGGGGACGGCCTGCTGCGGCGGGTTGCGCTCCTCGTTCACGAACGTCCCGTTCGAGGAGCGGTCCATGCACTTCCAGCCCTCGGCCGTGTAGGCCATGACCATGTGCAGGCGCGAGACCGCGGCGTGGTCGAGCTGCACGAGCGCGCGCGCGTCGCGGCCGACGGGGACGGGCGAGTTCTGCGCGCGCGGGAGCGCGCAGTAGACGGCCTGCGGGTGGAGCCGCGACGGCTTGCGGTAGTCGCGGTCCTTCTCCCACGGCTCCGCGACCACGAGGTCCTGGTTCGGGTAGCGGTCGGCGAAGCTGCGCGGCGTCGACGCGCGCAGCAGCACCAGCAGCTCCTGGACCGGCTTCATGCCCATGGGGCGCCCCGCCTCGAGCACGCTAGTATGACGTCATGGCGGGCGGCGCGAAAGCGGGTCGTGGGGCGGCGGCGGAGGCGATCGGCTTCCGGCTCAACGAGGGGCCGGTGGGGGCGCGGCCGCTGCCGTTCCGGATCACCTACCTCGGGGAGGGCGTGGTCACGGTGCCCGGCGTCGGGCTGTTCTCGCGGCACACCCGGGCAGGAGCGCCCGCGGACGTGGCCGCCCGGCTCCGCGCCGACCCGGCCTGGCGGGTCGAGCCGGACGCTCCGGCGGGGCCGGGCCCGGCGCCCGAGGGCCGCCGGGAGGAGGGCGCGTGACGACCGGGTGGAGCGACTGGCCCCTGGGACCGATCCCGCCGGCGCGGGGGTTCGCGGCGGCCGAGGCCGGCCTGCCCGACCTCCTCGCGACGGCGCCGGGGGCGCTCGAGCGGGCCGCGCGCGTCGTCGCGGACGCGGGC
>JANJTH010000220.1 GCA_024711205.1 Planctomycetota bacterium
CGCGAGCGCCGCCGGCTCGACGCGGCCCTGCGCGTCCACCGGCGCGAGGTCGACGCGCGCCCGCCCCGCGCGCGCGAGCGCCTCGAGCGGCCGGAGCACGGCCGGGTGCTCGACGGCCGAGGCCACGATCCGCGGCGGCGCGGCCCCGACCAGGGCGGCCGGCGCGGCGAAGGACGCGAGGGCCTGGTTCAGGGCCTCGGTCCCCGAGGACGCGAAGGTCACGTGCCCCGCCGGCGCCCCCGCGAAGGCGGCCACCTGCTCGCGGGCGCCCTCGACGAGCGCCCGCGCGCGGCGCCCCGGGCCGTGCGGCGACGAGGGGTTCGCCCAGCCCTCGGCGAGCGCGCGCGCGTGGACCGCGAGCACGCGCGGGTCGGGCGGGTTCGCGGCGTTGTGGTCGAGGTAGATCGTCGCGGGCACCCGGTCCGTCCAGGCCGCGCCGCGGCCCAGGACGGAAGATACGGGCTCCTCGCGCCGCGCGAGGCCAGGGAGGCGTCCCAGCGCCGGGGTCCAGGGCCGAGCCGCCGTGACTCCCCCGCCGAGCGCGGTCGGCTCGAGCCGGCCTGGTGACGCCGCCGCGCTGGCCGCGTCGCACGGCGCCCCGGGTCCGCCGTGGCGCGGACCGTGGCGGGCAGAGCGCGGCGGCGCCGCATGGTCGCGCTCCAGGTCGAGCTGGCCACGCACGCCGCCTCGGACCCGCGCCCTGGGCACCCGACCTCGGCAGGTCGACTCCGCGGACGAACCGAACCCGGACGAGCTCCCCCCGTCGGCTCGGTCCAGCCCTCGCGCCTCGCTCGGTCGGCGGTCCAGGCCTCGTCGATCGTCGAGGTGAACGGGACTGCCTCGGCCCAGCGGCCGAGCGAACGCTCGTCGGCCTCGGGGTCGGGTCTCCCCCCGGCGGCCGACCCTGGACGGGTCCTGCAGCCCCCCGCAAGCGGGCTCGGGGTCGGGTCTCCCCCCGGCGGCGGGTCTCCTGGACGATCCGTGCTGGCCCGCCGTCATCCGGTGAGGGACGATCCGCAAGGGGAGGGACCTGCATGCCCTGGACGTGTCCGTCCTGCTCGGCCGCGGTCGTCGACGACGCGCTGGTCGCGTGCCCAGCGTGCGGTCAGCGCAAGACGAGCTGGACGATCGTCGGCGGGGTGACACGCACCCTGCGGGTCGGAGGGACCAAGGTCCGCGTCCTGCGCGGGACCAGCGCCGAGAGACCGGCCGACGCCGGCGCGTACGACGCGGCCGAGTGGGTCGTCGCCGACGAGGTCCAGGGCCTGCCCGCGGGCCTCGCGAGGGACCTGGCGTCGCGCGGCGTGCTGCCGGCGCCGCGCGAGGTCGTCCTCTTGCGCTTCAAGCCGGACCCGCGCCCCGATCGTGGCGCGAGGGTCACCCTGCCGTATGCAAAGCGACGGGCCGAGGACCTGCGGTACGCGCCGCCGCCGGATGCGGCGGCCGCCGAGGCGGTCGAGCTGCGCTTCGCATGCGTGTTCGGGGCCGGGGCGGCCGACGTGAGCTTCCCCGGGCTCACGACGCTCGACGTGACCGACCGTGACGGGCACGGCGGCCACCTCACGCAGGTTCAGGTCGGCGCCCTGGGCCGCCCGCCGCACCCCGTGCGCGTCGTCGTCTCGGGCGGCGGCCGCTGCCTCGACATCGAGGGCCCCCACTTCGACTTCGACCGCTCCTTCCTGCGACCCGACGGCGTGGCGGCCGTAGGCGAGATCGCGCGCACACTCGCGGCCGACCCCGCGCGCCGCGGCGGCATCTTCGGCCACACCGACACGGTCGGGACCGAGGACTACAACAAGCTCCTCAGCGAGCGCCGCGCGCGCGCGGTGCTCGCCGCGCTCACGCACGACGCGGATGCGTGGGAAGCCCTCCATCAGGACGAGGGTTGGGGCCTGAAGGCCGTGCAGAGCATGCTCGCCTCGGTCCTAGAGGCCGAGGTCGCGAGCGGCGAGCTCGAGCCGATCGAGGCCGACGGGGTCGATGGGCCGCGGACGCGGGCCGCGGTCGAGGCGTTCCAGGCGCGCCCTGACCACGCGCCCCTCGACGTCGACGGGGTCGCCGGGCCGCTCACCCGGCGTGAGCTCTACCTGGCCTACACGCGGCGCGGCGTGCCGGCGCCCGTCGACCCGGCGCAGCTCCTCGACGTCGGCGGCGGCGCGCGGCACATGGGCTGCGGCGAGATGAACCCGTTCTCGATCGAGGGCCGCGACGAGCAGAGCCGGCGCGTGTGCGCGCTGGTCTTCGATCAGGCCGACGCGCCGACGGACCTGCCGTGCCGGCTGGGTGACCTGGGCCCCTGCCGGGCCAACGCGCTGGGGCCTGGCGAGGCGCCCGAGCACGGCGCCGAGGACCCCAGGAAGGTGCACTTCCGCTGCCGGGTCTTCCGCAAGCTCTCGATGGCCTGCGGCGGCCACGCGCCCGAGGACCCTTGGAGCGACGGCCGCTGGCACGCGCCGGACCGCACGCGTCCGACACCGGGCGAGGTCGACTGGGACCCGGCGAACGGGACGCTGGACCTGTTCCTCGCGCCGCGGCGGTGGCGCGCGGTCGACGAGACGTACTTGCTCGAGAGCCCTGGTGGGGAGTACCGCCAGTCCCGCCGGCGCAGCGAGGCGTACGAGCACGGGCCCGACCTGATGGCGATCCAGTTCACCGGCGTGCGCGCGGGGCTCTCCTACTCGCTCGCGCGCGCGCACGACGCGGCCCGGCTCTGGCTGTTCCGCGGCGTGCCGATCGAGGAGCTCGACCTCGACCGGCCCGAAACGCCGCCGCCGCCCGCGCCGCCGCCGCCGAAGCAGGGGCGGCCCGAGCCACCGGGGCCCGCGCCGAACCCGCACGTCGACGACAGCATGCGCCCCGACGCGCGCGACCGCGCGCCCGAGCCCGCGGGGAGGCCGTCGTGAGCAAGACGGTCGTCTCCGAGCCCTTCGGCCTCGTCGAGGTCGCGTTCGTCCACGTCGACCCGTACGAGCCTGACGCCGCGGGCTGGAAGCTCGGCGAGCACGTCGCGTCGTTCGCCGGAGACGCGCCCCAGACCTTCCTCCGCCGCTGGCTCTACGTCTTCCAGCGCGTCCACGAGTCCACCGAGCTGTTCGCCGAGTACTACGCCGACGACACCGGCACGTTCTGGGCGCTCGGCGGCGACGTCGCGCGGGCCGCGGAGCTCCCGGAGCGCCCCAGCCCCGCGAGCACCGGCAGCGACCGCCTGAGCGTGCCCATCGAGGTCCACGGCCAGCGGGCCTACACCTGGTTCCTGGCGTCTTCCGTGCGGCTGAGCCCGACGGCGCTCCAGGCGCTGGAGCAGGACCGTCCCGGGTTCTGCCGTGAGCTGCATCTCGCGGACCTCGGCGGACGCACGGGCGACTCGTTCACGAGCGGGCCGCGCGTCGAGGCGGACGGGAGCACCGGGACCGAGCCGTTCGTGAAGGTCGTCGACCCGGTGGCGATCGCCCACGCGCTGACGACGCACTACGAGTGGGCGGCCAACGACGTCGTGGCCTGGGTCTCGACCTATCCCGGTCAATCCGCCGCGGCGCGCGCGAAGGTCCAGAAGCGCGAGGCGCGCTACCTGATCGCCAAGATGCTCCTCAAGGTCATCTCCGACGACCCGAAGGACGACCTCGACCTGCTCGACGACCTGGCCGAGACGCAGGGCGTCGACCACGACGTGAACCCGACCTACCTGCTCAAGAACGAGGCCCACGCCTACGAGCTGGAGCGCGATCGGCGGCTGCGCGTCCGCGACGAGCGCTCCGTGGCGCTGATCCGCTGGCTGAAGACCTCCGCCATGCGCGCGCTCGAGCGCAGCCACCGCGAGTACCCGAACACCGACCAGTACCACGCCGGAGAGTGGCTCGCCCACGGCGCGCGCTGGCTACCCCGCCTGCTCGAGTCCGCGCCGGGCAAGACCTACCTGACCGAGCTGCTCAGCGAGCCGCGCAGCATGATCAACCAGTTCGTCCTGCCCCAGGAGACGCCGCCGACGGAGGTGTTCGGCGTGGCGCGCAAGCAGGCGCACGCCGTGTTCGCGCTCTGGGAGGCCGTCGCGCCCGTCGTGGAGAAGCTCGAGCAGTCCACGCGCAAGGTGGCCATGTACAAGTCGATCAACCTGCTCTACGCGGAGAACCTGTTCCTCTCCCGGCAGTCCCAGGTGAAGGTCCACGTCACGTTCCGCCCGGCGAACCCCGCCAAGGGTGTGCACTTCTCGTACCTCCACGTGAACCTGAGCGACGAGGCCGAGAAGGTGCTCAAGGGCACCAACGTCAACATCAAGCGGGTCGGCCAGGCCCTCGAGATCGTGAACCTCGCGCTGGCGATCGACGGCTTCGCCGACGCCATGGACTCGGAGGACCCCGACTGGCGTGAGCGGGGCATCGGCTTCGCCAACCTGCTCGGGAGCCTGGCGGACCTCGGCGGCGCGTTCCACGCGCAGATCCTCGAGGTGCTCGGCAGGGCGGCCGGCCGCAGCGCCGCCGCCCTGGCCGCGTTCGGCGCGGTCATGGACGTGATCTGCGCGAGCGACGCCGCGCTCACGGCGTACCAGACCGACGACTACGACCACATGGTCGGCCACGGCATCGTCGCGGCCGGCTCCACGCTCTCGGCGATCGGCGCCTTCATCCTGCTCGGCGCGGCGGGGTCGTCGCCGGCCCCGCCAGTCGCCGGCGCGCTGGCGATCGTCGGCGCCGTCGTCACGGCGGCAGGCTGGGTCTGGGCCATCCTGTCGAAGGACAGCGATCTGGAGACGTTCGTCGCGCACTGCGAGTACGGGCGCGCCTTCGGCAGCGGCAGCGCCGCCCCGAAGTGGGCGGGCGGTCCGTTCTCGGCCTGGAAGACGGCGCCGGACGGGCCGCAGCGGCAGCTCATCGCCCTGCACCACCTGCTGGCGGCGTTCGCGCTGCGCTACGCGTACTTCGCCGGCGTGACGATCCACCCCTCCATGATGTCGGGCCGCTCGACGTTCACGATCGAGTTCGAGTTCGTCTACCGTCTGGCCGGCCCGGGCGACCCGACGCGCAAGCAGACGCCGCGGTACGTCGTCGACTGGAACCAGCGCGAGGTGACCCACGTCTCGGCGGGCGTGGTCGTCTCCGACGAGGTCGCCACCTTCGGCGCGGACGGCGACGGGCGGGCGTTCGTGACGATCATCCACCCCATGGCCAAGGACACGTACCCCGGCCACGAGCGGCCGGTGCCCCAGGTCGACCTCAACGACCACGACTGGGAGGGGGGCGAGCGCCCGAGCAAGCTCGATCACCACTACCTGCCGCGCTTCGCGCCGATCTCGAGGGCGGACGTGCGCGTCCAGCTCGACCTGCGCGGCGACGGGACCCTGCTCGTGCCGGCGCAGCCCAAGCGCATGCATCTCTTCGCGGCCAGCGTCAGCGACGGCTCGCGCGGGCGCCAGAACGTCGAGGTCGTCTCGAGCAAGGACGAGTGAGCGTGGTCACCGGGACGAAGGCGCCGCCGCGCGTGGCGCACGAGGGCGAGAAGGTGCACGTCGTGATCGACACGACGCGCGCGCTGGTGAATCCCTGCCGCCTCACGCTGTTCGTGCGGCCGCACGGCGCGTTCATCGCCACGCACCACTTCTCCGAGGTGCTCGAGGCGCGCGAGACCCGGCCGCCGCGCGAGGCGGCGGCGGACGCCCGCCGCTACGTCATCGAGTGGACCGTGAAGCTCACGGGGCCCGGCGAGGCGCCGCCGGTGTCGGGCCTCCGCGAGCGGTCGGAGGTCACGTTCGAGGTCTCCGACGCGCAGAACGTCATGGTCAAGCCGCGCGGCGGCGGCGCCGTGGTCGAGCCCGGCGAGGAGGACCCCGACGCCGCGGCGTTCCTCACCGTCGCCGGGATCGGCGTCACGGATCGGGCGGAGCTGCGCGCGCTCATGCTCCACGAGCACCACGACGAGGCCGGGGCGTTCGACGACCGCCGCCTTCGCGCCTTCCTCGGTCGGCTCCACCCGACGCAGCGCTCGCTGCTCCTCAACTACCCGCTGAGGGAGGGCCGACCGCGGCTCGTGGCGTTCGTGACGCTGACGCCGGAGGACCGGCAGAAGCTCCTCGGAGGCGACTTCTGCCGGAAGAAGCCCGGCCCGATCCAGGCCGACGCCTACTTCACCGTGTTCCGCTGCGCGGGGCCCGGCGACGTGCAGGTCGTCCTCCACACGGAGTATCTCCTCGTGAACGAGCTCAACGGACCGACGAAGGGGCTGCGTGCGCGCGCCGACCGGCGCGCCGCCGCGCGGCCGCGGCGCTACTGTCTGGGCTCGGCGCTCATGGACGAAGAGAACCACGGGGTCCCCTACATGCGCGTGTTCTCGCCCCCCGACGAGGGGCCCGACGACGAGCGCTCGCTCGACGCCATGTGCGACGCGGGCGGCACCTGCAATTCGATCCACGGGACGATCAACACGTGGGGATGCTGGGCCCTCTTTCGCAACTTCAACTGGCCGACCCGCTACTACGTGCCGTTCGAGCAGGCGTACCGCGCCTGGCGCGCGCGCAACGGGCAGGTCGACCCCGAGCGAAACCGCGCGCTGACCCAGAGAGACCTCGTCGCGGCCATGGACCCCGGTGAGGCGGCGCCGTACGACGCGTCGTTCGAGAGCTGGCTGAAGTTCCTCGCCTATGACGCGAACCTCGCCTACCTCCGCATGCTCGACGACCTGTTCGGGCTGAAGCACAACCACTTCGAGTGGCGCTCGACCGGTGGGCACGACGCCACCGGGCGGTCGTGCCAGGGGCGCCCGAGCTCCACGGCGGTCCCGCCCCCGCGCACGGAGCAGGAGGCGGCTGCGCAGCGCACGCTGCCTCCGACCGCCTACACGATCGACCCAGCGCTCCCGACGTGGGGGCCGACCGTGTTCGGCGACGGACCGTTCGACTTCGTGCGCGGGAAGAAGGAGACGCTTCGTGGCCGACGCGTGTGGCGCGCGGAGAACCTCGCCGCGGCGAGCTATGCCGACCTCTTCGTCTACGCCGAGAGCGAGGAGCCGTTCAGCCGGCCCGAGGCGTCGTCCGCCTGAGCGGCTCGGTCATCACCCGTCCCGGCCTTCGGTTCGGCCGGGCCCGCCGCGGGCCCCCGGCGGGCCAAGCGTCCCCCCTTCTGACCCCCTCCGCGCCCTGGTTCGCGCGCACCCTCGCACGCGCCACGGGCCGGGGCCGCTCGCGGGTCCGGGGCTGCGCGGTCGGAGGCCTGCAGGGCGGCAGCAAGGGCGAGCCGGCGCGGGTCATGCCACGACTCTGGGTCGGGTCCTCCTCTCCCCCGGTGCGCCCGCCGGCCTCCCCCTCGCCATCACGGCGCGCTCACGCGCAGGTGGTACAGCAGCCGCCGAGCGCCCGGGCGTTCAGCACGCGCGCGCTCACGAAGCCGACGCACGACGGGACGAGAAGGGCGGCGCGCTCTGGCCCGAGCGCCTCGGCCCCGCAACAGCGGTCCTGCGCGCGCCCGGCGACCAGGGCGCCGAGCCCCAGCAGCAGGGGCAGGAGGACGTGCCAGCGCCGGTGGCGCCGGGCGCCGCGCAGGACGAGGAGCGCGCTGAAGGTCCCGAGCAGGGCGCTCAGCGCGGCCTCGAACCGACGCGACGTGAGCACGGGCGCCACCGCGACCAGGAGGGGCGTGGCGGCGCAGTGGACGGCGCACAGGACGGCCATGGCGCCCGCCAGCACGTCCCACGCGGGCCGAACGGATCGGGGCGGCGCCTCGGCGGCGGACGCCCGGGGTGGTGGGGGCCGCCGCCCGGCGGCGCGGGCGAGGCGCCCACGCCGGCGCCCAGCCCGGCCCGGACGCGCGAGGCCCCCCACGCGCCGCCGCGGGCGCCGACGGCGCGGGAGGCTCGCGCGCACGGCGGGGGCCCCTCGCTCGGTGGGCGGGGCGCGGCGCGCGGCGTCGCCGTGCTCGTGCTCGCGGGCTGGAGCCTCGGGCTCGGGTTCCTGCTCCACCAGGCCCTCGGGCTCGGTCGGCTCATGGCGCCGAAGCCGGCGCTCTGGCTGCTCGCGCTCGGCGGGCCGCTCGCCGCCGGCGGGCTCCTGTTCCTCGGGGTCGGGTCGCGGTTCGACGCCCCGGACGTCGGGATCGCCGCGACGGGCGCCGTGGGCGGCGTCGTCGGGTTGATCCTGACCTCGCACATCTGCCCGCGCTGCAGCAAGTGGATGTCGATCACGCGGCGGACGCTCGTCTCGGCCACCTACTCGTCGTCGGGCAAGGGCGAGCGGACCGAGCGCTGCGCCCACTGCGGGCACTCCGCGCGGTCGACCTACACGATCGCGCGGCTCCAGCGCAGCACGACGAACAGCTCGAGCTACCGCTCCTCGGGCGGCTCGTCGTACCGGTCGTCGGGCGGGTCGTCCTCGCGCGGGTCGTTCGGGGGCGGGAGCTCGCGCGGCGGCGGCGGCGGCGCGTCCTGGTAGGCGCGCGGCCCCGGGCAGGGCGCTCGTCGCTGGCGGGTGGGGCCGCGCGGCGTCCCGATCAGGTCCTCGCGGCGGCCCGCGCCAGCGCGCTCGCGGCCGCCTCGAGCTCGGCCCAGGTCGTCTCGGGGCCGAAGCTGAGCCGGAGCCGCCCGCGCGCGCGCGCGGGCGCCACGCCCATGGCGGCGAGCACGTGCGAGGGCTCGAGCGCGCCCGACGCGCAGGCCGAGCCGGAGGACGCGGCGACGCCCGCGAGGTCGAGCGCGACGACGAGGGCCTCCGAGTCGGCGCCGGGGACCAGGCAGCACACGGTCTGGGGCAGGCGCGGGGCGGCGCGCGCGACGACCTCGAGCCCGGGGACCGCGGCCACGAGGGCCTCCTCGAGCCGGTCGCGCAGGTCGAGCAGCGCCGCTGGATCGAGGAGGGCGCCCCCGGCCGCGAGCGCGCAGGCCGCCCCGAGCGCTGCGATCGCGGCCACGTCCTCGGTCCCCGCCCGGCGGCCGAGCTCCTGCCCGCCCCCGCGCAGGAGCGGCGCGGGCGCGCGCGCCCGCCCGCGGTGGACGAGCGCCGCGGCGCCGCGCGGCGCGCGGAGCTTGTGGCCCGAGAGCACGAGGAGGTCCCAGGGGACGTCGGACCAGCCGCGGCCCACCCGCCCGGCCGCCTGGCAGGCGTCGACGAGGAGCGGCACCCCCGCGGCCACGCAGGCCGCGCCCACGGCCTCGAGCGGCTGGAGCACGCCCGTCTCGTTCTGGGCGGCGAGCACGACCGCGAGCGCCGCGCCGGGCAGGCGCGCCGCGAGCGCCGCCGGCTCGACGCGGCC
>JANJTH010000256.1 GCA_024711205.1 Planctomycetota bacterium
GGCGTGGGCCCCGCCCGCGCCGCCTTCGGGAGGCCCGGGTCCTCGCCGGCGGCGACGCGCGCGAGGGCGGCCGCGGCGTCGGCCGCGGTCGGGCGCGCGGCCGGGTCCTTCGCGAGGAGCGCCGCGACGACCGCGTCCAGCGCGGGGGGGACGTCCGGCCGCAGGCTCGAGGGCGCCGGGGCGGGCTCGTGCTGGACGGCGTAGAGGAGCGCGGGGAGGTTGTCGCGCGGCCAGGGGGGCCCGCCCGTGAGCGCGGCGAAGAGGGTCGCGCCGAGCGCGAAGACGTCCGCGGGCGGGCCGACCGCGGCGCGGACGCCGGTCGCCTGCTCGGGCGCCATGTAGAGCGGGGAGCCCAGGAGCGCGCCGCTCGCCGTGAGCCGCTCGTCGGTCCCCTCGCGCGCGAGGCCGAAGTCGGCGAGGACGGCGCGCCCGTCGTCGCGGCGCACGAGGGCGTTCGCGGGCTTCACGTCGCGGTGCACGAGCCCGGCCGCGTGGACGTGCGCGAGCGCGCGCGCGAGGTCGCGCGCGACCTCGAGCGCCCGCGCCACGGGGAGGGGGCCGCGGCGGTCGAGCAGGCCGTCGAGGTCCTCGCCCTCGACGAGCTCGAGCACGACCCACGCCAGGCCGTCGGCCTCGCCGGCCTCGTGGACGGCGACGACGTGGGGATGCGGCTCGAGGCGCGCGAGCGCCTCGCCCTCCCGGAGCAGCCGGCGCCGGGCGGCCTCGTCGCGCGGCGCGACCACCTTGAGCGCGCGCGCGTGGCCGAGCTCGGCGTGGCGCGCGACGAACACGGCGCCCATGCCGCCCGCGCCGAGCGGGCGCTCGAGGACCCACGCGCCCAGCCGGCGCCCCGGGCCGGGGGCGAGGGGCACGCTACCTGTCCTGGATGCCGGTCCGGATCGTCAGGGCGCCGCGGCCGCCGCCCCACGCGCCGGCCAGGGCCCAGAGCCGTCCCCGGCGCGGGTTCTCCCCGAGCCGCGCCGGGTCGACGCCGAGGTCGGTCCAGGACCCGACGCCGAGCGGCACCCCGCCCTGGTCCTGCCCGCCGTACTGGAACCACGCCGCGAACCCCGCGTCGTCGAGGACGAGATGGATGTCGACGCCGCGCTTGCGCCAGCGGTCGTCGAGGCGCTGGGCGGGCCACGCCGCCACCCCCGGCGCGTCGGCGAAGGGCGCGGACAGGTCGGTGGGCGCGTCGGGGGTGATGGCGCGGAGGACGGCCTCGGCCGCGCCGTCCGCCGAGAACACGATCGTGACCCACACGGCCCCGCCGTCGCGGAGCGCCGCGCCGGAGAAGGCGTCCTCCCGCGCGTTGGCCCCGCGCAGGCCCAGCTCGCAGAACAAGGCCCAGCGCTCGCGGGAGAAGCCCTGCCGGCGCGCCCAGTTGGCCTCGGACCCCGTCGGCCCGTCGTGCCCGGGCTCGACCCCTTGCACGCTGTAGTGCGCGTGGAGCGGCGCCGTGCGGGGCATGGGCAGCGCGTCGACCAGGGCGACGCGGGCCCAGTCGCGCGCGCGCTTGTCGGCGAGGATCCGGATCGCGCCGTCGTCCGGCCCAGGCCGGTGCTGGGGCTGAGGTGGCGGAGGAGGAGCGGGGGTTCGCCCGCCCCGGAGGGGACGGCGCGCACCGCCCGGGCGCGGCTCGGGCTCCGGGCCCCGGGGCGCTGGGCCGCCGGGCTCGCCTGGCGCGGCGGTCTCGAAGTGCGCGGGCGCGTCCGCGGCCGGTCGTGGCCGCATGGGCGCCGGAATGAGCTGCCCGAGCCGCATGGTGTGGAGGCGGCTCCTGGCCGCGGCGACCGTGCCGAGCTCGCGGGACGCGCCGGGCGGGGAGCCTCCCGGCCGGGGAGCCGGCTCGGGGTCGGCGGTGGGAGCCGGCTCGGGGTCGGCGGTGGGAGCCGGCTCGGGGTCGGCGGTGGGAGCCGGCGCGGGGTCGGCGGTGGGAGCCGGCTCGGGGTCGGCGGGCGGCGGAGGCGGCGCGGGGTCGGCGGGCTGGACGCCCGTCGGCGCTGCGGGAGCGCCCACGGTGATCGCGGGGGCCGGCTCGCGCGGCGGCCCGGCTGGGCCCTCGGTCGGGTCGTTCTCGGCGGGCGCCGGCTCCGTGAGGGCCGGGCCCGGGGGCCGGGGCTCGACCGTCGGGGCGGGCTCGGCCGTGGCCGGCTCGGCCGGCGGGGGAGCCGGCTCGGCCGGCGCGGGACGCCCGGGCTCGGCGGGAGGCGCCGCGGGCGGGCTCGCGGTCGACGTGCCCGGCGTGCTCGCGGGGCGCTCGTCCGTCGCCTCGGTCCCGGGGCGCCGGGCGTCGGCGAGGCGCGCGGCCTCCGCGCGGCGCGAGGCGCGCACGCCCAGGAGCAGGCCCACGACCGCGAGGAGCGTCACGGCGACGAGCGCCACCAGGACCCGGGGGGGGCCGCTGGCGGCCGGGACGTCGTCCGCCTCCGCCCCGGCGGGCGGCCGCGGGGGGAGCGTCGCGGCGACGGCCGTCCGACCCGAGGCGCCCGCGACGCGCGCGGTCCGGCCCGAGGCGGCGGCCGCGGCCGGGGCCTGGCGGCCCGAGACGGGGCGCCCGGCGAGGAGCCGCCCGAGCTCGGCGTGGAGCACCTCGGCGGTCTGCGGGCGCTCGGCCGGGTCCTTCGCGAGGCAGCGCGCGACGAGCGCCGCGGTCCCGGCGGAGACGTCCGCGCGCCGCGCGCGCACGTCCGGCGCCGGGTCGTGGAGCACGCGCGTGGCGATCGAGAGGACGGTCGGCCCCTCGAACGGGGGGCGGCCGGTGAGGAGCGCGAAGAGCGTGGCGCCGAGCGCGTAGACGTCCGTCCGGATGTCGAGGTCGGGCGCGCCGTCGACCTGCTCGGGCGACATGAAGGCGGGCGTGCCCACGACGAGGCCGGTCCGCGTGAGCCGGTCGTCGCCCTGGGCCGAGCGCGCGAGGCCCAGGTCGGCGAGCTTGGCCGCCCCGTCGGGCCCGAGGAACAGGTTCGAGGGCTTGATGTCGCGATGCACGAGCCCCGCGCGCTCGAGCGCGACGAGCCCGCTCGCGGCGTCGCGGATCAGCTCGAGCGCCCGGCGCTCGGGGAGCCGACCGCCCGCCTTGCGCGCGAGCTGATCGGCGTCGCCCCCCGACATGAGCTCGAGCGCCATGTAGAGGAGCCCGTCCTGCTCGCCGACCTCGAAGCACGTGATCACGTTCGGGTGCGCGACCGAGGCCGCGGTGCGCGCCTCGCGCAGGAACCGCTCGCGCGCGTCCTGGCCGCCCGCGAAGGCGGGCGAGAGGACCTTGAGCGCGACCTCGCGGTCGAGCGAGACCTGCCGCCCGCGGTAGACGGCGCCCATGCCGCCCTCGCCGAGCTTCGGCCCGACGAGGAACCCGCCGAGCTGGGCCGGGATCGCGCCGAGCCCGGGCGCCGTGGGCGCGGCGCCCTGCGAGCCGGCCTGCACGGGCCCGGCGCTCCCCTGGGAGCTCGCCCGCGCGGCCGGGGCCCACGCGTCGAGCGCCGTGGCGGCGGTCGCGGGCGCGGGCGCGGGGGCGCCGGCCGG
>JANJTH010000262.1 GCA_024711205.1 Planctomycetota bacterium
CGCCGCCGGCGCGCCCCGTCGCCTCGAGCGAGAGCTCCGCCGGCCCCGCGAGGTCGAGCGCGGCCTCGAGCGCGGCCGGATCGCGCTCGCCCGCGTGCGCGAGCGCCGCCGCGAGGAACGCGCCCACGAACCCGAGCATGCGCGCGCGCGGCGCGTCCGGCGCGTAGGAGAGCGCGTGCTCGGCCCGGAGCGGGTGGTGGAGCCCCGCGGTCAGCTTGAGCGGCAGCCCGCGGGCGGCGCAGCCGACGAGGAACCGCGCGACGTCGCCCGCCGCCGGGATCGCGGCCGGCGTGACCCCGCCCGTGCGGGCCTTGGCGCGCACGTCGAGGCCGCCCGCGCGCGCGGACGCGAGCGCGTCGAGGAGCGCCGCGAGGAGGTCGTCGCCCGCGGCGTCGGCGGGCGGCACGGCGCCGCCGGGCCGCCGGTACGGGACCTCGACGTAGACCTCGGCGCCCGCGGGCGCCGCGCGGACCGCGCGCGCGACGTCGTCGGGGCGCGCCGCCTTGACCTCGACCGAGGCCACGCGCGCGCGGCCCTCGGCCGCGGCCGCGAACGCCTCGAGCGCGGCCCGGCTCGCGTCGGGGTCGCCCTGCGGCAGGACCGAGAGCGGCCACGGGTCGCCCCCGCCCGCGGCCAGGTCCGCGCGCGCCGCCAGGAGCAGCCCCAGCGCGCCCAGGTGCCCCTCGCCCACGACGAGCCGCCCGAGCAGCCAGCGGTCGGGCCCTTCGCGGTAGGCCGCGTAGTCGGCGACGACGCGCTCGAGCGGGAGCGCCGCCGGCGGGTAGAGCCCCGCGTAGTCGACGATCCCCGCGAGGAGCGCGCGGAGCGCCGAGGGCGCCGCGGGGCCGCCCTCGCCGGGCGCCGCCCCGGCGTTCACGGGGAGCCCAGCCACGAGCGCACGTAGTCGGCGTCCTCGACCCCGGCGACCGCCGGCGCGACCTCGAGCGGGCGGAACGTGTCGAGCATCACCGCGAGCTCGTCGGTCCACGGCTTGCCGAGCGAGTCCTCGGCCCGCCCCGGGTGCGGCCCGTGCGCGAGCCCGTCGGGGTGCAGCGTGACCGAGCCGAACTCGATCCCCTTGCGGCTCATGAACTCGCTCGAGGCGTAGTAGATCACCTCGTCGGTCATCACGTTCGCGTGGTTGTAGGGCGCCGGCACGGCCTCGGGGTGGAAGTCGTAGGGCCGCGGGCAGAACGAGCAGAGTACGAAGCCGTCGCCCTCGAACGTCTGGTGGACGGGCGGCGGCTGGTGGATCTTGCCCACGATCGGCTCGAAGTCGTGGATCGAGAGCGCCCACGGGTAGTAGAAGCCGTCCCAGCCCACGACGTCGAACGGGTGGTGGCCGAGCTCGACCCGCGTGAGCCGGTCGCGGTGCTTCACGAGCAGCGTGAACGCCCCCTCCTCGTCGACGGGCGGCTGGAAGCTGGGCACCCGCACGTCGCGCTCGGAGTACGGCGCCCCCTCGAGGAGCTGCCCGTGCTCGTTGCGGTAGCGCTTGGGCGTCCGCACGTAGCCCTGGCTCTCGACCACGAGCCAGCGGTGCGGGCCCGCGCCGAGCCGCCAGCGCTGGATCGTGTAGCGCGGGATCACGAGGTAGTCGCCGCCGCGGAACGTGAGCGCGCCGAGCGGCGTCTCGAGCGTCCCCTCGCCCGTCGACACGTAGACGACCTCGTCCGCCTGCGCGTTGCGGAAGAAGAACGGGTCCTCGGCCGTGGGCTGCACGAACGACATCGCGACGTCGGCGTTCCACACGATCGGCCGCCGGTCGAGCACGGGGCTCCCGCCCGCGGGCAGCCGGTGCAGCCGCCAGTGCCGCGGCGAGAGCGGGAGCTCGGGCAGCGCCCCGGGCCGCAGGTCGCGGTCGAGCGCGATCGAGCGCACGACCGTCGGGCGGCGCAGGTGGTAGAGCAGCGCGCTCGGGCCCGAGAACCCCTTGTTGCCCACGAGCTCCTCGGGGTAGAGCGCCCCGCTCGCCTGCCGGAACGCGATGTGCCGCTTGCGCGGGACCTCGCCCGCGCGGTGATACATGGGCACGAGGGGGCTCCTGGAGAGGGAAGTGGGAAGAGAAGAGAAGAGGGGAAGAGGAAGAGGGGAAGAGGGAGAAGGGAGGGCAAGGGCAAGGGCAAGGGCAAGGGCAAGGGAAGAAGGGGCGGGGCCCTGGGCAGACCGCGGGAACGGGAACGGGAACGGGAAGAGGCTGTCGCGCGGAGCGGGCGCCCCGGGGGGAAGCGAGCGCGCGTGGGCGCCCCGAGCGGGGTGCTACAGGTTGCCGCGGCGGGCCTGCTCGAGCTCGATCGACTCGAACAGCGCCTTGAAGTTGCCCTTGCCGAACCCGCGGCAGCCCTTGCGCTGGATGATCTCGTAGAACAGCGTCGGCCGGTCCTGCACGGGCTTCGTGAAGATCTGCAGGAGGTAGCCCTCGTCGTCGCGGTCGACGAGGAGGCGCAGGTCGCGCAGCACGTCGAGCGGCTCGTCGATCGGGCCGACCCGGTCGAGGAGCGTGTCGTAGTAGCTGTCGGGGATCGTGAGGAACTCGACCCCGTTGTCGCGCAGGCGCCGGACGGCCTCGATCGCGTCGCCCGTGAGCAGCGCCACGTGCTGCACGCCGGAGCCGTGGTACCAGTCGAGGTACTCCTCGATCTGGCTCTTGCGCTTGCCGGGGGCCGGCTCGTTGATCGGCATCTTCACGACGCGCGCGTGGTCCGACATGACGACCGACTGGAGCGCGCTGTACTCGGTGGAGATGTCCTTGTCGTCGAACGTGATGTAGCGGGTGAACCCGAACACGCGCGCGTAGAAGTCGGCCTGGCGGTCCATGTCGCCCACGGCCATGTTCGAGACGACGTGGTCGATCGCGGCGAGCCCGACGGGGCGCGCCTCGATCCGGGCCGCCTCCCAGCCGGGCAGGAACGCCCCCTCGTAGCCCTGCGGGGCGACGAAGCTGTGGATCGTGTCGTTGTGGGCGCGGATCGCCGCGTGGCGCACGGCCCCCTCCTTGCCCTCGAGGTCGCGCGGCGCGCTCACGGCCTCGGCGCCGCGGGCGACCGCCTCCGCGAAGGCGTGGTCGACGTCGGCCACCTCGAGCGCGACGTCGCGCACGCCGTCGCCGTGCAGGCGCAGGTGCTCGTTGTGCCAGGTGTCGGGGCCGAGCGGCGTCGTGAGCACGAGGCGCACCGCGCCCTGCTCGAGCACGTAGCTGGCCTCGGTCCGCGAGCCGGTCTCGAGCCCGCGGTAGGCCACCTGCGAGAAGCCGAAGGCCTTGCGGTAGAAGTAGGCGGCCTGCTTCGCGTTGCCCACGACGAGCTCGACGTGGTGGACCCGGCGCACGCCGAGCGGGTTCGTGGCGGAGGCGGCGCTCGCCGCCGGCGTCTCGCGGGTCGTCTTCACGGGGACCTCCGGGTCGGGTTCGGTCAGGTCGCGCGCGGCGAGGGCGCCGGCGCCTCGAGAGCGCTCAACCTACCACCCGGGCGACCGCGCTGACCACCCGGAAACGGCGCCAGGACGGGGTCCTGGGCCGCTCCGCGGCAAGCCGCGTCGCGGCGTCGCGCGCGCGTGACGCGGGTCCGGCGGATCGCGCCGGCGCGGGCGGTCAGCCGCCGGGCGGGGTCGCCGTGACGACCGGCGCGGGGTCGCCCGGGGCCTCTGCGCCGAGGCCCGGGACGTGCGCCAGGAGGTCGCGGCAGAGCGCGCGGCCGCGCTCGACCTGCGCGCGGGCGCGCGCGGCCTCGGGCGTGCGCTCGGCGGCCCTCCAGAGCGCGTAGAGGGCGATCTGCGCGAGGAAGGCCGGGTCGCCCAGGAGCCCGTCGTCGGCCCCTCCGTCCTCACCCGCGCGGACGCGCCGGGCGCGCGCGGCGACCCGCGCGGCGACCCAGGCGGCCTCGTCGCCCATCCCGCGCGCCGTCGCCTCGAGCGAGTCGGCCGCGCGCTCACGCTCGCCCGAGGCCGCGAGGCGCTCGCCCGTGAGGAAGTCGGCGAGCGGGCTCTCGGGCCAGGCGCGCAGCGCGCGCGCGAGCTCGACGTCGGCCGCGGGGAGGTCCTTCTGGTCGAGGTGGTAGACGGCGAGGAGCAGGTGCATGCCGCCCAGCACGTGCTCGGCCGCGAGGGGGAGCGGCGCGCCGTCGGGGCCGCGCAGGAGCCCCTGCGTGTCCGCGCCGAGCGCGCCCGCGCCCGCGAGCCCCGCCTCGACCTCGAGGAGCGCCAGGCGCCGGTAGCCGTTCGCGCTCCGGACGAGGCCGCGCAGGAGGTGGAGCGCGAGCCGCTCGACCGGGTCCGTCGAGGCCGCGGGGTCGAGCGCCTCGGCCTCGAGCAGGGCCAGGCCCGTGCGCCCGAGCGCGAGGAACCCGACCGCCAGGCAGATCCCCAGGTCGCGCGTCGGCGGGGCCGCGGCGGCCGCCTCGAGGTCGCCCGCGATCCCGGCCCAGTCGGGCGACCCGTCGGGTCGGGGGCCCCGGCCCGTCGTCGCCTGCGCCCAGCCCGCGGCCTGGAGCGCCGCGTCGCGCGCGGGCCCCGGCAGCGCGTCGAGCCCGCGCTGGTCGGCCTGGCGCGCGGCGAG